>JAFLRW010000029.1:0-10091 GCA_022511285.1 Duncaniella sp. | reverse complement strand
ATTCACTCCCAGCATCAAAATCAACTTCTGGCAAGCCCGGAGTTTCAGCTGAGAGTAATTGATGTGTTGGCAGGGAACGACGGGCGCCTTAAAGAATACGCCACACGTTACAATGCGCTGCGCGATGCTGTCCGCAGGTTCAAGGCTATGCGTCGGCAGGTGGAGCGCGCACGGGATGACGAAGAGTATATCCGCTTTCAGCTTGAGCAGCTTGACGAGTTGGCCCTTCAGCCCGACGAGCAGACGGCGCTTGAAGCTGAACGAGATTTGCTGCAGAATCTAACATCAGTTAAAAGTTTGCTGTCACGAGCCGGAAATGCGTTGTCGCTTGGGCAGACTAATGCCATTGACTTGATTTCAGAAGCAATTGATAGCTGTGAAGAGTTGAGCAATGTGCTCAATCCCACTGACGACATACCGGAGCGTCTTGCCTCTGTGAAAATTGAGCTGGGAGATATAGCATCGACCATCGAGGGGCTTTTTGAGAACCTCCACGCTGATCCGGCGCGGCTTGAGGCCATACAAGAACGGTTAAATTCCATCTACTCATTATGCCATAAGCACCGTATTGATGACAGCAACAAACTCATAGAGCTGAGAGACCGACTGCGCGACCAGTTGCGCGACCTTGACAATAGCGACGATATGCTTGCCGGACTTGAAAAAGAAGCTCGACGAGCCAAAGCCCTTGCCCGGGAGACTGCACTGGAAATCTCTGAAAGTCGCAAGTGTGAGGCGCTTCGCTTCAGCGAATTGCTCCGTGAGGCTGCGATGCCGTTGGGAATGAAGAACCTTCGGGTGGAAATTCAGGTGGAGCCCGCAGATATGAGCGAAACAGGAATTGATGCCGTCAGCTTCATGGTGGCATTTAATAAAAATCAGCCATTGATGCCTGTGGGCACAACAGCCTCCGGTGGCGAAGTGTCGCGGCTGATGCTTTGCATAAAATCTATTATAGCGTCGCGCATACAGCTCCCTGCCATCATCTTTGATGAGGTTGACACCGGAGTGTCCGGCGATGTGGCAAGTCGTATGGGTAGGATGATGCGCGGAATTTCATCTTCCATCCAGGTGACAGCCATTACTCATCTTCCGCAAGTAGCAGCTTTGGGAGATAGCCATTACAGAGTGTATAAGGAGGACGACGAACACTCTACTCACACTCGTATATCACAGCTCTCGGATGAAGAGCGCGTAAATGCAATTGCGGCTATGCTTGGTGGGACGCAGATAGATTCGGCCGCAGTTTCCGCAGCAAAATCACTTCTTAACAGTAAATGAATTCTTATGGAACGATCCGACTATATTTACGGCCTTAGAGCCATCATCGAGGCTCTGGATTCAGGCCAAAATGTGGATAAAATCTTCCTCTCCAAAGATGTGAAGAGTGAACTTGCCACCGAGATGACGCGATTGGCTCGCTCCTTGAGGGTCCCGGTGCAGAGGGTCCCGGTGGAACGGATCAATCGCATTACTCGCAAGAATCATCAAGGAGCACTCGCTATGATGAGCGCCGTCACCTACCATAGGCTTGACCATCTGGTGCCTGCGCTCTATGAGGATGGCGTCCTTCCGTTCATAGTGATGCTCGACGGCATTACCGACGTGAGAAATTTCGGCGCTATTGCCCGCACGTGTGAGTGTGCGGGGGTGGATGCCATTGTAATACCTGAACATGGGAGTGTCTCCGTTGGCGGAGATGCCGTCAAGACCTCGGCCGGCGCATTGCTCCACATCCCGGTGTGTCGGGTATCCTCTATTGCCTGGGCTGCCGGATTCCTGCGTGAAAACGGTTATGCAGTTATGGCTGTGAGCGAGAAGGCTGAAAAGAATTATACCGAAGCTTCATATACAGATCCTGTTGCGCTGATTATGGGCGCTGAGGATGTGGGTATCTCTCCCGAAGCTATGAAGGAGACCACTGAGCGTGTGGCTATACCGATGTTTGGCGCCATTGGTTCGCTTAATGTTTCTGTGGCTTCCGGAGTTTTGATATATGAAGTGGTGCGACAGCGACTTGGGGCTAACCTCGAGATTGAGTAGACACAATAATAACAATCATATTTTAACAACACACATATATAATTTACTATGAAGAGACATTTGGTGCTCAGCCTGGCCGGAGTGGCGTTACTATCAGTAGCCACCTCCTGTATGGATGACAATTATGACCTGTCGGACATTAATACAACGTCCAAACTGCAAGTTGACAACCTAACAATTCCTGTCAACATCGATCAAATAACCTTAAAGGCTATTTTTGATATTGATGAAAATGATCCCGATGCCGCTATTCAAGTGGTAAACGGCGAATATGCGGTGGTTCGTCGCGGCGATTTCGGATCGTCGGATATCAAAATCAATGAGATTAATCTTCACGGAACCACCGGCACTCCGACACAGACCACTATAAGCACCGGTGTGACCGGAACACTTCCTGCAGGCCAGGAGGTGAGTTTGCCTTTCACTCTCGACGCTGAGACATTTGAATATTCATCAACCGATGTCCCTGCTGAGATTCGTGAGATTGAGAGTCTGACAGGAGCATTTGATATGATACTCAAGCTTGAGATTCCTGAGCTTGCAAGCGTAATGAAAACCATAACGCTGCGTAATCTTGTCTTTTCCCTTCCAAAAGGCTTTATCGGCACTCCCACCGATGGCACGTTTGATTCGGAGAAAGGCATAATTACTGTTACTGAGGCCAAAATGACCAATGGCAGTTACACACTCACTCTCGCTTGCACCGGAATTGATTATGTCAAGGCCGGCGGCCTATTCAATCCCGACACTCATTATGGAGTTCTTGATGGCGCGGTTAAGGTGGAGAGCGGCACAATCGTCCTTAATGGCTCGGATGTAATCGGCACCCTTCCCGCAGATTTCAATGTCAATTATTCAATGTCGTTGAGCGATATCATTGTCACAGCTTTTACCGGAAAAATGTGTTATGAGATTACGGGAGTGGATTTCAATGAGGTTAATCTCAACGATCTCCCTGATTTTCTCAGCCAGGAGGGCACACGCATCACACTTAAAAATCCCCAAATCTATCTTGGAGTGACCAATCCGCTCTCTGTCTATGGGCTTCAGGCACGCACCGGAATGAGCATTACCTCTGAGTTCAGTGATGAATCCGGCACCCCGTCACGCACCACCTCCATCGATGCTCCCGGATATTTTGACGTCAGCTCGGCTCCCGCAAGTGCTTACGTGTTGTCACCTGTGGATCCGGCCAATGTCTCTGAAGATTATGTCGGTGCCCATCATGTTCCATACACCGGACTTTCAACAGTGCTTGAGGGTAATGGCCTTCCCAAGCGCCTTTCAATCACTCTTGATAATCCCAATGTGTTCGAGCAGCGTGTTCAAAACCTTCCCCTCGGCATCTCCCTCGGCGATGTTGCGGGCTCTTATCAGTTCCTTGCTCCGCTGACCTTTAATGCCGGCTCGCAGATTGTATATTCTGAGACTGAAGATGGTTGGAATGATGAGGATGTCGATGCCATCACCATCGAAGTGCTTCAGGTGAAGACTACTGTGTCAAGCACTCTTCCCTTCTCGCTCAAACTCACAGGCTATCCCATTGATATTGATGGCAACCGTATAAACAATGTGACTATTGAGGGCGCTGATATTCCTGCCAAGGCTGATAAAATGGATGTCACAATAAAAATCACAGGAGAAGTGACTCACCTCGATGGCATTGTGTTCACTGCCACAGGTTATGTGCCTGAAGATATGAAAAACGCATTATTGCCCACACAGGGTATCACATGCGCTGATATCCGCGCCACTGTTTCAGGCTATTATATCAAAGAACT
The DNA here is from genome assembly GCA_022511285.1 of Duncaniella sp. Taxonomy (GTDB): domain Bacteria; phylum Bacteroidota; class Bacteroidia; order Bacteroidales; family Muribaculaceae; genus Duncaniella. The sequence continues at coordinate 6,267 of JAFLRW010000029.1, read as the reverse complement.
TTAATCTAATATTATTAAGACTAAACAACTATGTTGCAGAATATAAAGAAAGTCACCGCCGTGTCGGTGCTTGCCGTTTCATCGCTTTGTGCCGCTGCACAGGACAATCAGTCGGGCTATTTCGTTGACGATTTCACATATCGTTTTTTGATGAATCCGGCTATTGACAATTCCAAGAACTTTGTGGCCATTCCCGCCGTGGGCAATATCGGTTTCGGTCTCCGCGGTAATCTGAATGTCAAGGATGTGCTCTACAATGTGGACGGTCGCACCACAACATTTCTCAATCCTAAAGTCTCGGCCGCCGAGGTGATGGGCAATCTCAGTGACGTCAACCGTTTAGGCACTGACCTGAGAGTGAATCTTCTTGCAGGTGGTTTCAAGGCCTTTGGCGGTTACAATACAGTCAACATTTCAGCCCGCACATCTTTTGATGCCCGCCTCCCCAGAAGTGTTTTTTCGCTGCTCAAGGAGGGTGTGGCCAACAAGACCTACGATATCTCTGACCTAAGTGTCAACGGTATGGCCTTCGGTGAAATATCTTTCGGCCACAGTCGTAACATCACGGAAGAGATTCGTGTGGGCGGTAATCTTAAGTTCCTTATTGGCATAGCCTCGATGACTGCAGATCTTGACCACTCAAAACTCGACCTTCAGTCTGACTCTTGGAACGTCACAACCAATGCCCGTGTCCACGCCTCAATCAAAGGGATGAACTACAAGATGGAGACAGGCAAGCACACCGGTCTTGAATATGTCAGCGGCCTTGACGGAAGTTTCTCTACTCCCAATGGCTTTGGTATGGCCTTAGATCTGGGTGCCGTCTACTCTCCCAAAGCGCTAAAGGATTGGCAGTTTTCGCTCTCATTCCTTGACCTTGGCTTCATCAGCTGGAGCAACGACCTCTATGCCACTACTAATGGCGACCGCACTTTCCGCACGGACGCTTATACCTTTAATCCCGACGAGACCGCCGACAATTCTTTTTCAAAAGAGTGGAAGCGTATGCGCAACGCCCTTGAGGAGCTTTATCAACTTGAGACAGACGGTAATATAGGATCACGCACACAGGGTCTGCACGCCACAATGAATATCGGCGCTCAGTACACTCTGCCCGTCTACCGTCGTGCAAAATTCGGCTTGCTCAACACCACCCGTATTGCCGGCAAATATTCCTGGACAGATTTCCGAGTGTCGGGCAATGTGTCTCCTTGCGACATTGTCTCGCTCGGCATTAATGGCTCGTTCGGCACATTCGGCTGCGGGTTCGGCTGGATTGCCAATCTCCACTGCACCGGTTTCAACCTCTTCATTGCTCAAGACCACGTGCTTGGCAAGTTGGCAAAGCAAGGAGTGCCTCTGTCGTCGAACGCTTCAACATCGTTTGGCCTCAATGTGCTTTTCTGATGCTCTGAAAATTGTTTGAAATAATGTTTCGTAAGGGCTGTATCCATTGCTGATATAGCCCTTAATGTTTTAAATGGTTAATTTTCGCAAAACTAAAGACAAAATAGATAAAATTAACACACTTTTCACATAGATTGATTGTTGTTATCAGTAACTTTGTGTGTGCATTGTGCACCAAAATCTAAACGGAAATATATAGACACTTTATTCTACTATGAGCGAATCGGTTAACATCAGAGACCTCAATGAGCTCGTTGCCTCAAAAAGCGAATTTGTTCAGCTTGTCACCCGAGGAATGGACCAGACCATCGTGGGTCAGAAACATCTTGTTGACTCTCTTCTTATTGCCCTCCTCTCGAATGGCCACGTATTGCTTGAAGGCGTTCCGGGCCTTGCCAAGACCCTTGCTATCAAGACTCTGGCTCAGGTGATTGATGCAAAATACAGCCGCATTCAGTTTACGCCTGACCTTCTTCCGGCCGATGTGATAGGCACTATGATCTATTCTATCAAGTCGGAACAGTTTCAGATTAAGAAAGGCCCGATTTTTGCCAACTTTGTGCTCGCTGACGAAATCAACCGTGCGCCGGCCAAGGTGCAGAGTGCTCTTCTTGAAGCTATGCAGGAGCGTCAGGTGACCATTGGTGATTCTACATTCCCTCTTGACGAGCCTTTCCTCGTGATGGCAACTCAGAATCCTATTGAGCAGGAGGGCACATATCCGCTCCCTGAAGCTCAGGTAGACCGCTTCCTGCTGAAAGTTGTCATTGGCTATCCTTCAAAGGAAGAAGAGAAGGTGATAATTCGTCAGAATATCTCAGGCGGCAACCGTCAGGTGCGCCCGTTGCTTCGCCCCGAGGAGATCACTGAAGTGCAGAAAATTGTGTCTCAAATCTATCTCGATGAGAAGATTGAGAGATATATAGTTGATATTGTATTCGCCACAAGAACCCCGGCCGACTACGGCTTGAAAGACCTTGTCGGTATGATTAGCTTCGGCGCATCGCCCCGTGCGTCAATTGGTCTGGCCAAGGCCTCTCGCGCCTATGCATTCCTTCGCGGTCGCGGTTATGTGGTGCCTGAGGATGTGCGTGCCGTTTGTCACGATGTGCTTCGTCATCGCATCGGGCTCACTTACGAAGCAGAAGCCAACAATATTACCACTGACCAGATAGTGTCTGAGATTCTCGATAAGGTTGAAGTGCCCTAATGCACTGTTTCTTTGTCCTGACTCTGTTATCACGTCACTAATTCCCTTATGGAAGCAAACGAGCTGTTAAAAAAAGTCCGTAAGATTGATATTAAGACGAGGGGACTGTCGCAAAACATCTTTGCAGGCGAGTATCACACAGCCTTCAAGGGGCGCGGTATGACCTTCTCGGAGGTGCGCGAATATCAATATGGCGATGATGTGCGTGACATTGATTGGAACGTCACCGCCCGTCACAACCGTCCCTATGTCAAGGTCTACGAAGAGGAGCGCGAGTTGACGGTGATGCTCCTTGTCGATGTGTCGCGCTCTCGCTTGTTTGGTGCGGTGGGCGAGGAGAAGCGTGAGATTATCGCTGAAATTGCTGCCACTCTTGCCTATTCTGCCATCACTAATAATGATAAGATTGGTGTGCTATTCTTTTCCGACAGGATTGAAAAATTTATACCACCAAAGAAAGGAAAGAAGCATATTTTGCTGATTATCCGTGAGTTGCTCGATTTTACGCCTGCCAGCCCGGGTACGAATGTGGGCGAAGCTTTGCGTTATCTCACAGATGCGCTTAAAAAGCGCACCACTGCGTTCTTGATTTCGGATTTTATTGATAACAGTGATTTCTCCCGTCAGCTTCAAGTGGCTGTCAACAAGCACGATATTATCGCTATCCAGGTCTATGACAAGCGTGACACTACTCTGCCCGATGTCGGATTGCTGAGAGTCTCCGACCTTGAGGCCGGGGCTATGCGATGGATTGATACTTCCTCACGGTCAACCCGCCAGGCTTATGGCAAATGGTGGTATGCACGGCAGCAGCAAATGACGGAAACATTGCGCAAGAGCAGAGTGGACTTTGCTTCAGTCGCTACTGATGAGGATTATGCCCGCGCTCTTATGGCGCTTTTCAAAACACGCGGTGTGAGATGAGAAAATTCGGTCGTCATATATTTTTATTGCTTCTGTTGGTGCCTGCTATGCTTTTTCAGGCTTCAGCAACTTCCCCGATTCTCAAAGTGAGCCTTGATTCGGCTTATGTTCTTATGGGGAAGGCTACCCCTCTTAACATCAGCCTTGTCAAGGATGTTGATGACCGGGGACAATTAGTGGTTCCTCCCGATTCAATGTGTGGGGCTGTCGAAATTCTTACAGAGCTTAAATCCGACACTTCCAACGTGGGGAGCGGTCGTGTACAGATTGACCGCACACTGATGTTGCAGTCGTTTGATTCGGGGCTGTACATTCTTAAACCAATACTTTATATTAATGGTGCCGACACCATTGCCTCTCAGCGCCTTGCGTTGAAAGTGATTCCGGCAATGATTGACTCGCTGACTACTATTCACGACTATGCTGACGTGCGCGATGTCAACAGAAAGTTCATAGATTATCTTCCCGACTTTATTGCTGACTACGGGTTGTGGATTATTGCATTTTTAGCTTTATTTGTAGGGGGATGGTACGCAGTGCGTCGGTATCTTCGCCGCTCTGCCGTCGACTCCGAGCCTGTTGTTTGCACTGTGCCTCCCTACGAACAAGCCATAGCAGCGCTCAATATTCTTCGAACTGAGAAATTGTGTGAACAGGGTAGGGAGAAGGAGTTTTACACCCGACTTACAGAAATCCTGCGCACCTATCTCGCCCGCCGGTTTTCTATATATGCTATGGAGATGACATCGGAGCAGATTCGCCAAATGTTGGCCCGGAACTCTGAGACGCGCCACAGCAAGAAATATGTAGATCAGGTGCTCGAAGTGGCTGATTTTGTGAAATTTGCCAAGATGCGCCCACTGCCCGACGACAATAATCGAGCCTTCAGCGCTGCAATGCAGTTTGTTGAAGAGACTAAACCGACGCCTGCTCCGGCTGAGGAAATTCCATCTGTAGAAACTCCCAAAGTAGATTGATTTTATGCTCTTTGCGCATCCTCAATATTTGTGGCTCCTGTTGCTGTTGATACCGCTCATAGCTTGGTATGTGTGGAAACAGCGCTCACTCCACGCTCCGTTGCAAATCTCCACGCTCTCCCCGTTTCAAGGTGTTGGCCGTCCCTTTCGCGGAATGCTCACTCATCTGCTCTTCCTGCTCCGATTGGGGGCAATCGGGTGTGTGATAGTGATACTTGCACGTCCGCAGACGCGTGATTCTTGGAACACATCGCGTGTTGAAGGCACTGATATTGTGCTGGCTCTTGATATTTCTACATCAATGCTTGCTCGTGACTTTAAACCTGACCGTTTTGAGGCTGCTAAGACCGTGGCTTCCAAGTTTGTGGCAGGTCGTGATGGCGATAATATCGGAGTGGTGATCTTTGCTGCGGAGAGTTTTACCGCTCTGCCCATGACTACTGATCGCGCAACAGTGGTCAACTATATTAATGATATTAAAATGGGCATGCTCCAGGATGGTACAGCCATAGGCGATGGCCTGGCCACATCTATCAACCGCATCAAAGACGGCAAGGCAAAGTCGAAGAGTATAATCCTCCTTACTGATGGATCAAACAATACCGGCAATGTAGCTCCGCGCACTGCTGCTGAAATTGCTAAAGAGTTGGGTATCAAGGTTTACACTATCGGAATCGGAACCAATGGTACAGCTCCTTATCCGCAGGAAAATATGTTTGGCCGCATCGAGTATGTCAATCTCCCGGTGGTGATTGATGAGGTCACTCTGCGCTCCATAGCTGAGACCACCGGAGGTAAATATTTCCGCGCCACTGACAATAATGTGTTGCGTGATATATTTGCCGAAATAGATCGTCTTGAGAAAACCAGTATGGACACTCGCAACTTCACAGCCACAGAGGATGACTATTTCCCTTGGGCTGTTGCGGCATTAAGTCTTTTCGGTCTCGCCCTGCTCCTGCGTTACACAATCCTTCGCACTATTCCTTGAGTTAGCTATGATTACCTTCGCATATCCTCGGTTGTTATATCTCCTTCTTATTATTCCCACGCTGGTACTCATTTTTATATGGGCGCGGATGAGCCGTAGGGCCTCCTTGCGTAAGTTTGGCCGCCCCGAAGTCCTCCAAGCCTTGATGCCGGATGTGTCGGTCTACATGCCCTGGGTAAAGTTATGTTTCGGCCTTGTCATTATAGCGGCTCTTGTTATAATATTGGCTCGTCCCCGTGCGGCAGCCACAATAGAGCAGGATGGAGCTGAGACCACTGTGGAGCGTGGCATTGAAGTGATGATATGTCTTGATGTCTCTAACTCGATGCTTGCATCATCTACTGATGATGAAGGCGGGGTGTCGCGTCTGCAGCGGGCAAAGTTTATTTTAGAGAAGTTGATTGACAAGATGTCAAACGACAAGGTGGGGCTTATCGTTTTTGCCGGGGATGCTTATACTCAGCTCCCCATCACCTCGGATTACATATCTGCTCGGATGTTTATTAATTCAATCTCCACCGATATGGTCCCCACACAAGGCACTGCTATAGGAGCCGCTATAGATATGGCTATGAATGCTTTTACCCCCTCGGAAGATATGGGGAAGGCTATCATAGTGCTGACTGATGGCGAGAATTTTGAAGACGACGCCATTCAGGAGGCCAAGCGGGCATCACAAGCCGGAATTCAGGTAGATGTGATTGGCCTCGGTTCATCTCGAGGTGTGCGTATCCCTCTGAAAGGACGTGGCGGGTTTA
>JAFLRW010000289.1 GCA_022511285.1 Duncaniella sp. | reverse complement strand
ATTTCGCCGGGTGGCGGAATGATGAAGCCTGTAATGAGGAGGCCACAGCCAATTATTATGAGGAAAATCGCCGCCATAAGCTGCAGTGTCGGCTTGTGTTTATGGAGATTCATAGCTGTTGGGATTATTGGGTGTGATTTTTTTGAGATTAAGGCTGTTTTATGTTGATTTTAAGGGGATAATCTATTGTGTATGTGGCGGAAAATTTGTAATTTTGTGTCAGGATAATACGTAAAGCCAAGCTCAAAGACCCGGACACCTCTGCTTGCAAGTGAAGCCATGCTGAATGACCCGCGCCACCTCTGAAAAGTGAAACCAGGCTAACAGAACCGGACACCTCTGACGCAAGTGAAGCCAGGCTAAAGACCCCGGATACTTCTCTTCCGTATGCGTGATAGCTTCTCCGCAGCAATGGGATTCGTCTTGTTGTTTCGGGCTATCGGAGCGATGTATGCGAGATAGCTTCTCCGCGGCAAAGTGCCTCCGGCCTTTGTTCGGGCTATCAGCGACGAGGTTTAAGAGATAGCTTAGTTCCGTGAGGGTTCGCCCTCTCGGGCTATCTTTTTTTATGGGGGTCTGTGGTTTCACTTCGAGAATGACCATTGTTGGGTGTTCGGGTCGAATACCAGAGAAAACTCCGCAAGCGAGCTTACGAGATTGGCCGGAGTTATGGCCGATTTGCCGGGAGTCATCTTCTT
>JAFLRW010000288.1 GCA_022511285.1 Duncaniella sp. | reverse complement strand
GGATTGCGGAGTACCAAATGATGTTATCTTGTTTATAAACAATTCAAGATTACATAAGTTTAAACATAACCGGAACGGTGAAATAAACGGCCACATTGTTACCGTTCTGTTTACCCGGAATCCATTTGGGCATCGACTTGATTACCCGTACAGCTTCCTTGTCGAGCGAGGCATCGACCCCTCTCAATACGGTAACATCCTGGATGTCTCCTGTCTTGGATACCACAAAGCGTACGATTACACGCCCCTGGATACCGTTTTCAGCAGCAATCGCCGGATATTTCATGTTCTTCTGGATATACTCCATCAGTGCGGCATCGCCACCGGGGAACTGGGGCATCTGCTCTACAGCCTGATAGGGTACCTCTTTCTCTTCCTTCGGAGCTTCGGGTCTCACCACCTCTTTAAAGTCGGCGATATCGGCACCGTTGATTTCATCATTACCTTTTACGTCGGCAATAGAGATAGCCACTTTGTCGTTTTTAGCCAACTCGTCCTGAGACTTGATTTCTTCCTCTTCGCTCACCTCTTCGTCCTTCTTGATTACAGGAGCTGTAAACTTGATAGAACTTTTCAAGGGAGGAGGAGGGGGAGTCTCCTGCGTCAAAGGTTTGAGTTCCTCATTTTTCTTTACCTCGGCTTCAGGAAGTTTCGTCATAGCCGTTACTTCGGTCATGGCCTCTTCGGGAGGCGGCATAAACCGCTCGCGGA
>JAFLRW010000287.1 GCA_022511285.1 Duncaniella sp. | reverse complement strand
TTCGGTCTCTATCTCTTGCGGGCGTAGGAAGATTGCGGGGTCCTGACTTTAGTACGAGAGGACCGAGTTGGACGAACCTCCGGTGTATCGGTTATGCTGCCAAGTGTAGAGCCGAGTAGCCGCGTTCGGTCGGGATAAGCGCTGAAAGCATCTAAGCGCGAAGCCGTCTCCAAGATGAGATTTCCATAGAGGGTCGTGGGAGACTACCACGTAGATAGGCAGGAAGTGTACGCACAGCAATGTGTTCAGCTGACCTGTACTAATTGCCCGAAATCTTTCTTTCGGGGAGAAAGAGAAGATGGAAGCGCAGTCGCGCTGCTGAAGGAGTAGGGGAATCGGAGTAAGTTATTGAAGATGTTTTCTCTCAGAAATATATTGCGGTGGTTATAGCGGTGAGGATCCACCTCTTCCCATTCCGAACAGAGAAGTTAAGCTCACTGGCGCCGATGGTACTGCCCTACCAGGTGGGAGAGTAGGTAGCCGCCGTTCTTTGAGATCCCGATTGTCGAAAGGCAGTCGGGATCTTTCGTATATAGGGGCATAGTAAAAAATGATGTCTTGTGATATTTGGGATAATTTGTTAAATTTGCATCGCTCGGATTCCGCAGTGCGGGGCATTTGCGGAGAAGACGTTGAACAACAAGTTTTTAATCTTTCATACAATGAGAATCATTCAAGTAACAGGCAGGGAGATCCTCGACTCCAGAGGCAATCCTACCATCGAGGCCGAAGTCGTCCTCGAATCCGGTGTCAAAGGTGCGGCAGCAGTTCCGTCCGGTGCATCCACCGGTGAGAACGAGG
>JAFLRW010000286.1 GCA_022511285.1 Duncaniella sp. | reverse complement strand
GGACCACGCCGTCAGGATGGAGCTCCGGTCGTTATGCCGCACTGTACGCAGGGCCACAGCGCGCACCGTTTCGTAATTCATATCTCTTGTATGGCTCTGATAGTTCAGACAGCCGATTTGGCTATGTAGCTAATGTGGCCTGATTGCACTATATATAATATTGTGTTCAAAATTACTAAAAAAATCATAAAATGGAAATTTTTTTTTCAATAATTTGCTTTGTAAGAAAAAAGTACTTACCTTTGCAAACGCTTTTGGGAACCAAAGGTAGTGTTGGCCCATTCGTCTATCGGCTAGGACGCAAGATTTTCATTCTTGAAAGAGGAGTTCGATTCTCCTATGGGCTACCAAATTTAAAACTAAACGCATTAAGCTATAAACCAACCAAACAATGGCAAACCACGATTCGTCAAAAAAGAGAATTCGCCAGACCAAAAAGCGTCGCGCACACAACCGTTACTACGCTAAAACAGCTCGTAACGCCGTGCGTAAACTTCGCGCCATGACTGATAAGGACGAAGCGCTTGCCAAACTTCCCGTTGTTAGCGCTATGTTGGATCGCCTCGCCTCAAAACGCGGCATTTCTAAAAATAAAGCTGCTAACCTCAAAAGCAAACTGGCTCATCACATTGCCAAACTCGGTTAATTTACCGTTTGGCCAGTTGGCCCATTCGTCTATCGGCTAGGACGCAAGATTTTCATTCTTGAAAGAGGAGTTCGATTCTCCTATGGGCTACAAAAAAAAGAAACAAAATTTACAGAAAGTTAAAAAAGTAACTATGGCAAATCATAAGTCATCGAAGAAAAGAAT
>JAFLRW010000285.1 GCA_022511285.1 Duncaniella sp. | reverse complement strand
GTTGTTTGACTATATGGATCTCAAACTTGTCAACCCTTTTTTCATCAAGCAGCTTCCCGGACGCAAGAGCGATGTAAAGGATGCCCAATGGATTGCGGAGTGTGTGCTGAAGAACCTTATCAAGGCCAGTTTCGTTCCCTCTCCCGTAGTGCAGGACATGCGCAAGCTCAACCGCAGGATATTCGATTTGAACGAGGATGCGGTCTACAACAAAAACAAGCTTGACGCCGCCCTGCAGAGATGCGGATTCCGTCTGAGCAACTTGCATCTGGTGCAAAGTTACAACTCAACCTAAACTTCCAAAAGGTGTAATTCAATTAATACTTACTAATTAATGAACCCTAAAGTTTATTGTCCAAACTTTAGGGCTCACTTAATTTTGACACAGCCTCTTATAAAGTTTATAATGTTTGACAATCTTTATATAATTTTATAAGGTGAAATATTGACATGTCAATTAATGGTTCGTACATAAAACTATTTAAGTGTATTAACTCTGGAGTCATCATATTAACTCGCTCTATGATTGTCCTATTTGGATCATCTGGACAATTATTTTTATATTTTTCACTCCACTTTCCTGTTTGACTTCCTGAAACATTTAATTCTTCTTCTTTAACTCCTGCTGCAATGATTTTTTCTTTCATATATTTTTCTGCTATTAAACGTATAGCAACTGATAGAACTATTTGATTCTGCAAAAGTACAGGGTTTGGATTTACCTCGTTTGCGATAGATTCTGCAGTTTGCATTATTGTATTATATATTTTTTTCTCAGTTTTAGTACGCTTTATGTTTTCTCCCCTTGTATAACCCGCCATA
>JAFLRW010000284.1 GCA_022511285.1 Duncaniella sp. | reverse complement strand
TAGGTCGAACCCGAAAAGAAATAGGGTTTATTCTTCCCCGACGGGACATCTATCACCCAAACATCTTTTCCGTCCACCTCCACACGATACATGTTGTAATGAAGCATCGGCGAAATCTCTCCGATGGCGTCTTGAATGGCTGAACGCTTATTATTATCTATTTCTGCGCCCACTATCTGATTGTCGTTGTCTACGCCAATCAACACATATCCGCCGGCAGAGTTGGCAAAACTGCATACCTCCTCGGCTATATCGCGAACTTTCGAAGGAACACTTCGCTTAAAGTCCACATTAAAGCCCTCTCCACTGTGGGCAAGTTCCTTTATATCATTTGCAGTCAACATACTAATTTGAGCTTTGGACTCCACAAATATAATACTTATTATTCATATATGAGCATAAATCATCTCGAAAGTTTGCCGAAAGTTTGTTTTTCGCAAACTTCCGACGAACTTTCGGAAAATTTCGGAGAAAAGATCTTTTTGGCACATTCATTCCACCAATGCAACTTGACTTTATCACCGTTCTATATATACACGAATGATAAAGTCAAATTAAGGGGAAAGAAAAGAAATTCTCTTTCTCTCCCCTCTTATCGAGATTCTACGACAACCTTTGTTGCGAATCTTTGAGCGGACAGAGGTTGACCTGTTATACGCGAAATTATCCCATACTTTGGCGAAATGAGAGACGGAATACTCACGTGCGACTTTTGAGAGGCAACCGGGCGATTCAGAGCAAAAACTGACCGACTGACCAGAAAATCGCCTCAAAAAGCGTTAAAAGAACAAAAAAGTGAGATTTTTTTGAAAATTTTTCGCGTCGGCAAAATTTTTCTATCGTT
>JAFLRW010000283.1 GCA_022511285.1 Duncaniella sp. | reverse complement strand
GTACGGGATGAGCGATACATTCATCTGCTTGCAAATGGGGATAAGTTCGCGTTCATCCTCACGATAAAGCATATTGTAGTGGTTCTGCATCGTCGAGAACGGCGTGAGACCGTTGTGTTCTGCCGCCATCTGCATATTGTAGAACTGGTAGCCATACATCGCCGAGGCTCCGATGGCGCGGACTTTACCCTCTTTCACGAGTTTGTCCAGTGCCGCCATTGTATCTTCGATGGGTGTGGAATAATCGAAGCGATGTATCTGATACAGGTCGAGGTAGTCCGTGCCGAGCCGTTTCAGCGTCCCCTCGATTTCACGGGCGATGGCATCCGGCTGCAATTTGCCTTGATTGAAATAGACCTTTGAGGCAAGCACCACATCCTCGCGTTTGATGCCGAGTTCTTTGATTGCGCGGCCGAGAAACTCTTCGCTCGTGCCGTGAGAATAGCAGTTGGCGGTATCAAAGAAAGTTACGCCGTTGTCGTAAGCGAACTTAATCATTTCTCGACTCTTCTCGTAATCGAGCGTCCATTGCAGGAAGTCCTCCGAAGGCACCCCGTAAGACATACAGCCTGCACAAATGCGGGAAACCTTTATCCCGGTATTTCCCAATTCCGTGTATTTCATTTTCAGATTTTGTATTAAAATTCATATTCGTATCCTAACGAAGCATCACATTCAGTCTTTCGGTGATTTTATTTTCCTCATTTTTCTGTCGTTTTAGTCTGTTTTTTGGAGGATTAGAATCCCAATCCGTTCAGCCAGCGCGTTACGCTCTGCTGTGCGGAGGCCTGATTCGTCTGGGCTACCTTGCCCTGCACCGCCAGACCCTTGCCGACAGCCACCGTCG
>JAFLRW010000282.1 GCA_022511285.1 Duncaniella sp. | reverse complement strand
CTCGCGATATTTTCTTCAGGCTGCCGACCAGCTAAGTGGCACAGGGATTGAACTGATGAAAGAAGGCCTGCCAGCCACCCCTGACGTTGCAGAATGGCTCTGTTCAGCCTTGCCGCAAGGAGCTAAAGTAGGCATCAACGGAATGCTTATTTCAATTGACGATGCATCGGCACTGCGTTCTCGTCTCTCAAAAGCTCAGTTGACTCTCGTCACTGATTTCGATTCTATTGACCATCTTTGGCTCGACCGACCGGCTCTCCCTATGGGTAAGGCTTTTGTTCACGATGTGAAATATACAGGTGAGACGGCGTCACAGCGCATAGAGCGAACTCTCGCTGAGGTGGCTGCTGCAGGGGCTGAATCGATGTTTGTGGCCGGACTTGATGAGATAGCCTGGCTGCTTAATCTGCGCTCTGACGATGTGCCTCACAATCTTCCTGCCGCCACCTCGTTTCTCTATCTTGCCCCCTGCGGACGCTCGGTGCTATTTATTAATCCGGCAAAACTGACATCCGAGGTTGAAGCTCATCTGCTTGAGTCGGGGGTGGCGGTAAAGGGCTACGATGATGTGATGGGCTTCTTGGCTTCTCTTCCCGCTGAAGAGATGGTGCTGTTGAGCGGCAACCGCACCCCGACCGCTATCGAAGCTATCCTTGAAGGACACACCATTATAGCGCCCTCGCCGGTGCAGATGCTCAAGGCGGTCAAGAATGACACACAGATACAGGGAGAGCGCGAAGCCCATATCCGCGATGGAGTGGCAATGGTGCGCTCGCTGATGGAAATCAAGCGTATCACTGATGCCGAGCAACCGCTCACAGAGATTGATGCCGCAGAGATTATTGAGCGTCACCGTCGCGAGCAAGACCTGTTCTTCGACCTTAGCTTTGACACCATAAGCGGATATGGCCCCAATGGAGCAATCGTTCACTACTCCCCATCGGCCGAGAGCAACGCTTCAATCAAAAAAGGCTCTCTTCTGCTGCTTGACTAAGTTGCAAACTA
>JAFLRW010000281.1 GCA_022511285.1 Duncaniella sp. | reverse complement strand
GAGTGCGCCCGCTATGTGGATATGTATAAAATCTACGACGACATCGCCAAAGAGCGCACCCTCACCCCCGATGAACGCAAAGAGGCCAAATACTACTCCCGCCTGGCCGACGCCCTCACCCCGATGGCTAAAGGCATGGGCTCGGAGTATTGCAACCAAAATGCCTACGACTGCATTCAAGTTCACGGCGGCTCAGGATTTATGAAAGACTATGCCTGCGAACGCCTATATCGCGACGCCCGCATCACATCAATCTACGAAGGCACAACCCAGCTCCAGGTCGTAGCAGCCATCCGCCACGTCACCACCGGCACCTACCTCAACCTTATCCGCACATATCAGGAGGCCGAAGTGCGCCCCGAACTCCAAGGCATCAAAGACCGCCTCGCAGTTCTCACTGAGCGCTATGCCGCAGCCGTTGAAAAAGTCACAGCCGTTGACAACACAGCCTATGTAGACTTTATGGCCCGCCGCCTCGTGGAAATGGCCGGAGTCCTCGTGATGAGCTATCTGCTTCTTGCTGACGCCCAGCGAAACGAAACATTCACTCGCTCGCTTGAAGTATATGTCAACCTCGCTGAGGCAGAAGTGATCAAACACGCATCGTTCATTGACAAATTCAATCCCGAAGAAGTCGGCACATACAAGATTGATTAACAATCATTAAACAATCAACTCACCATCCCGTAAAGCCACACTGAAAAAAATCTCAGTGTGGCTTTGCCATTTCAGAAAAACTCGCTAAATTTGCACACACATTTCTGGAGTCATCACAACTTACTATACTCGCACCACCGGAAATGAATGGTCCGGTAGCTCAGCTGGATAGAGCATCTGCCTTCTAAGCAGACGGTCATGCGTTCGAGTCGCATCCGGATCACTAAGATCAAGAATACAGCCTATTCGTTTGGTAGATAATTTTAAGGGAGTAGGATCATTGAGATAAATTTATAATTCCCCCTATCGAGTTTATCTCTTTAATAAAGCCGTGATTTTTCGTTGGTTATAATCAATATGGATCGACATCATAATAAATATTGATATTTTTCATATCATAATTGTCATGCATATAC
>JAFLRW010000280.1 GCA_022511285.1 Duncaniella sp. | reverse complement strand
ACTCAGCATACACGTCCGATGATTTTTCAGTAGCGGCCGCACTTTATCGTCAGGCTATTGCCGATGAGGGGGAGTCTGCGAAACTCTGGTTTAATCTTGGGAATGCGTATTATAGAATGGGGGAGACCGGCGAGGCAATCCTCTCTTACGAGCGCGCGCTGCGTATCGACCCGACTGACCAGGATGTGCGCTACAATCTTGATTTCGTCAATACTCGTATCACTGACCGTCCGGGTGAGCGCGGCACATTTGTCGGCAATCTTCTCGACTCGTTAGCTTGCTCGATGCTCCCTAACGTGTGGGCGTGGAGCGCACTTGGTCTCTTTGCCCTCACTGCGTTGTGTCTGCTCCTTTATCTATTCATGGATAATGTGACAGTGCGCAAGACAGGATTTTTTGGCGGATTAGTCACATTTGTAGCCACTCTTATATCTCTGTTTTTTGCAGTTCGCTCCACCTCGATAGCCACGGCCTACAATATAGCCATTGTCACAGCTCCATCCACCATCCTCAGCACCGTGCCGCGTTCGCCTAACGACCGCACACAGGAGGCAATGCTTCTCCACGAGGGTACAAAGGTGACCATTCTCGACTCTTTGGCTTCACGCTCTGCGGCCGACTCCATCGCCGTAGTCTGGTATGATGTGGAGGTTGACAATGCTCATCGCGCCTGGATTAATGCTGCAGATGTCACCAAGGTGATTCCTTGATTGATATTTTCAGTTCTTATTATCAGAGAGTTATTTGAATATATGTTTTATAACATATTTATAAAAATTCAATATATTTGCTGAATAGCTGAAAATATGCTAACTTAGTGCATCGGAAATAATAGCATCTTCGAGTTATATCTGAGACCATTACAAATATTGAAATACTCACCCCATAGATTAATCTTTGTATTATGACCAAGACCATCACCTTCAATGAACTTCGCCGTATCAAAGACTCTTTGCCTGACGGCTCTGTAAGCAAGATTGCAGACAAGCTCAACGTCACACCTCAGACTGTGCGCAACTATTTCGGCGGCACCAACTATGAGTTCGGAAAGAACTGCGGCGTGCATATCGAGCCGGGTCCCAATGGCGGTATCGTTGTGCTTGACGATACCACTATCTATGAT
>JAFLRW010000028.1 GCA_022511285.1 Duncaniella sp. | reverse complement strand
AAGTGGGAGCAACGCGGCTATGTGCTTGACACACCCGAGCAGCTTCCGCTAAAGGGGGCCAATGTCTGGGGCGGCATCTATGCCCCGACAATACGCTACAGCGACGGCCGCTTCTATATGATTACCACCAATGTCTCCGGCGGGGGTAACTTCCTTGTCCACACCACCGACCCCGCGGCCGGGTGGAGCTCCCCGGTAAAGCTTTCCCAAGGGGGTATAGACCCTTCGCTTTACTTTGAGGACGGGCATTGCTGGATGGTCTCAAATCCCGACGGGCAGATATGGCTCTGCGAGATTGACCCCATCACGGGAAAGACTCTCTCGGAGTCGCGTCCGATATGGGCAGGCACGGGCGGACGCTATCCCGAAGGTCCGCATATTTATAAAAAAGACGGGTGGTATTACCTGATGATAGCCGAAGGGGGCACCGAATTAGCGCATTGCGTCACCATAGCCCGCTCACGCTCTATCTCTGGACCATATACTGCAAATCCGGCCAACCCTATACTGACCCACTGCAAGGCGGAAGCGCAGGAGAATATCATTCAAGGCACCGGCCATGCTGATATGGTGCAGGCTCCCGACGGGTCGTGGTGGATGGTATTTTTGGGATTTCGCTTCCAGAACGGCAGTCATCACCTGCTCGGGCGTGAGACTTTTCTCGCACCCGTGAAGTGGGATGAGGGGGAGTGGCCCATTGTCAATGGCGGCTCTCAAGTGCTTACCGATATGGTAGTGCCCACTTTGCCGCTCTCTCCGATAGCCCATACATCCGATTGCTCCGATTTCAGCGGTGAGCGGATTCCCGACCACTATATGTGGCTCAGAAATCCTGAAATGAACAATTATGCTCTTGCCGACGGCTATTTGAGGATGCGCCCTACTCCGCTCACACTCGATTCAACCGACGGCAACCCCTCGGTGCTTTTCCGACGGCAGACAGATATCAATTTTACAGCCTCTACAACGGTCAGTCTTGAAGATGTCCGCATTGGCACCGAAGCGGGTCTCACAGTCTGGACACGAGACCGTCATCACTATGATATCTATCTAAGTTGCGACTCCGATTCGCTGCGACTCGGACTCCGCTACCGACTCTCGGAGATAGACCACACCGCGGCAGTGATACCCATCTCCGGCTCTGCTACCGTAACACTCACCGTCACAGGTTCGGCCGACAAATATATCTTCTCAGCCACACTGCCTGATGGCCAAAGCCGCACGCTTGGCTCCATCAACAATAAGTTCCTCTCCACTGAGACCGCCGGAGGCTTTACCGGCACCATGCTCGGATTGTATGCCACATCGCCGTCACGAGACGGGTGTGCAGTTTTTTCGCCTATCATATATAGTAATCTCACACCTCCCGACTCCGATTGAGAACTGCGATACTGTTAATAATCTGCCAGATATGCTTGTTTGCCACCGCCGCCGAGAAGACCTATCCGGCGTGGTGTGCCACCACTACGCATCTCAACGTCCGTGCTGCGGGTTATCAGCAGGCAAGAAAGATAGCCACACTCCAACCCGACACAAGAATCAGAGTTGAATATGTCAACTCCAACAATTGGGCAGCAATCCAATATGGGAATCAGCGGGCCTATGTCTCCGCACGTTATATTCGCTATATTGCTCCAATCGAGGAGGAGGTTGCCAAAACTGCCACGACTCCGCGCTCATCCACCCGGAGTTCAACTCATGGCGGGTTTTTGTCCTGGATTTTCACCATAGGAGGTTGGCTGATAGCAATCGTCATTATCCGCAACGTAGGCATCTACATCCTTGGGAGTGCCGGACTGCTTATGTATAAGGCTTACTGGATAGTGTGCATCCCGTTTTATATCCTCAACTGGTTTCAGCGACACCTCTCCAAGCCTTGGCGGATATTACATAAGGGCAACACCGGCCGTGACTACAAAAATGCCGAGCTCCGCAGCAGTTATGAGTGGGTACAAATACCATTCTACATTATTCTGACCCCGCTGAGATTTGTCAATGCCGTGTATTTCAATATGATAGTGCATTGCAGCTTTGAGATGTACAACTATCTGATTGAGATATTCCTACCGTGCAACGACAAGGAGGGAGCCGACGATTATTTCCGTCTGATTCTCCTCGCCCCCTGGCGGGCATTGAAGTATGTGGTGTGGCATGGCGGACTGACAGTAATTGAAAGTGCGGTTTGGACCGTTGTCGATACCTTTCTCCCCGCCTTGACTCTTTTCCACGGCACCAATGAGCAGGCCAGCACAACGATTACTAATGCCGGACGCAGCGGCTATACCACCGGCCTGACAGGTATCTGGAACGTGGGCGGGGGAAATTATGCCGGCAATGGCATCTACTTTGCACCATCGCGCAGCACCGCCCTGCATTATGCCCGAGGGTCGCTGATTGTTTGCAGGGTCTCGCTTGGCAGGGTCTTAGATCTCGGATTAGCGCCGATGCATGTCTTTAAACAGTGTGGATATCCAAATGCGTTAGGTGCCACTAAATGGGGCCTCAATAACGGATATGTCACCGGCGAGTGGTGGCGTAAGGACACCGGATGGTGGGAATACTGCATGTATGACTGGCAGAACAGATACAATTACAGCTGGCGGATACGCCCGCTATATGTGTTGAATCTTTATGACAAAAGTATGCAGCGCATCCCCGGAGGGATGTGTCACTGGCTCTTCAGAAAGCTGGTGATTAAAGATATTATGACCTATTTTGAAGAGAAACTCGGTTGAGATTCTCTTCAAAACAGGCCATTAACGATATTCTATCATTTAATCACCACCTTGCGGGTCTCACCACCCTCTTTTACGATATACACACCCGGCTCGAGGTGGTCTGCGGTGGCTATGCGGATTCCCGTAAGTGTGTAGAGCGTCATTGCGGACACCTCGTCGCTCTCTGTTGCAAGCGGTGAAGAGAGTCCGCTCTCCAAATTTGCGCCATAGACGGCAAATGAGCTCCCCTCAAGAGTGACTCCATCAGCTGAGGCTATAGGAGTGGTGTCATAGCCTGACGCGAGCAGGCGGAAACGCGGTTCGGAGAGATTGACGACTGCGCCTGTCTCGGGATTAATCGGTGAGGGGATTGTTACTGACGTCGCCACCGACGGATTGACCACAACATACAGCTCGGCGCTCCCTTTGGCAAGAGATATGTAGCGGGCTGAAGGCGATGAGAGGCTGACAGCAGTCTTCACATCCTCGCGAAACATCGGGGCATAATCCGAGCGGATAGCGCACAGAGCGGCATAGGTGTCGTGGAGTCCGAGCCGTGGAGCGCTGCGAAGCATATTCCAGTTCACACGCTTGGGCGAGG
Organism: Duncaniella sp.; assembly: GCA_022511285.1. Lineage (GTDB taxonomy): Bacteria > Bacteroidota > Bacteroidia > Bacteroidales > Muribaculaceae > Duncaniella. Next base: position 11,340 of record JAFLRW010000028.1, on the reverse strand, counting down.
TGTCATTTGAGCCATCGGCGTTCTTTGTTGTCTGGTCATTGCCCAGTTCCTCAAACTGCCATATCATATGAGCGCCCGGGGTGAGCAGCATCTGTGCGGCCAATGAGCCGAGGCGCAGCATCTGCCTGTTGAGATTTCCTTTGACACCCGTGGCTCCGTAGGTTTTCATCTTGTAGGCCACACGCTCCTCGTCGTGGCTCTCGGCATAGGAGACGGTTGAGCCCCACAGACGTTCGTCAGAAGGAGCATAAAAACGGTTGAGTTCCGAACCGTCATTCCACCCCATTGCATATTGACAGGCATTGTAGTTGATATTGGCCCAGTTTGCTTCTCCATCTTCCGCCATTTCGTTCTCTTCAATGGCGTAGGCAAGATTCTCATTGATGAAATAAGCGTCAGGCTTGATGCTTCTTACAGCGGCGTGGAGCTCTTTCATACGCGCCACACGAGTGGCATTATAGCGGTTGGTGCCCTCGTCAGACGGCGTTGACCAGGTGGCGGTTGAAGGGTCGAATGTCGTGCCATAGCTGTCGTTGGCGCCGAGTCCTTTCACTAAGTCAAAGCGGAAACCATCCACATTATAAGCAGTGAGCCAGTAAGCCAAGGCGTCGTGCCATTGCTGCTGAACCATTGGGAATTCTTGATTCCAATCATTGAGCACACTGTAGGCGTGAGGCGCCGAGCCGTTGTAGAAGGGGTTGTTGCGTTGGGTGTAGAGGTCGTACCACGGGTGCAGGGCATCGCTCTGGTTGAACACAATGTCGAGAATCACAGCCATTCCGCGCTCGTGAGCGCCGTCGATAAGGGCTCTATAGTCATCCGGAGTCCCGTAGGCCTTATCAGGTGCGAAATAGAAATTGGTGTTGTAGCCCCACGAATTATTGCCGTTAAACTCCATGATTGGGAGAAGTTCAATGGCATTCACTCCAAGGTCCTTGAGATAATCGAGTTTCTCAATGGCTCCTTTCACTGTACCGTCGGCATAGGCGTTACCCTCGGTGCCGGTGAAGTCGCGTAGCAATAATTCATAGATAATCAGGTCGCTTTGGGGCACCCCTTTGAATCCGGCAATCTTCCAGTCATAATTGTCGTGTGAAGAGTTGTAGACAGCCACGGGCACCCCGTTCACCGCCGCGGTGGGATAAGATGGAATATCGGGAAACACTGTCGGAGAGATGAATTTATCGTTCCAAGGGTCGAGGACAAGGCGGGCATAGGGGTCGCCGCAACGTGTAGAGCCATCCACTATGTAGAAATAGGTATAATCCTTTCCGTCGGCCAGGCCCGGCACCGTGACTTGGAAGTAGTCATTGCCCTCACTGACTGTGCGGCTCATCACCCCGGCCGGAGAGATGGCAAAATTGTCCCACGACCCCACTATGACGGCGTTTGTCTTGTCAGGGGCTCCGAGACAAAAAGTCACCGAGCCGTCGGGATTAGCTGTAGCGCCCATCTGTGGTTTCGCCGCCGGCGATGCGATTGTTGGTGACGAAGGAAAATTGTCAGGGAAGACGGTAACACAAATATCTGCCCCGGCAGCAGTCTTTCCCTCACGCGAGAAGTCGGCAGTTCGAAATACGAACATCAGCGCTCTTACAGTCTCCTCCGGGTCTGTAATACCGTAAAAGGAAGCTATTGACGGAATGGTAAGGGTCCAGGTGTCAGGCCCTGCATACGTCAGACGGTATTCCGGACTGTTGTCGCCCCACGTCGTGGCATATTTCCAATCTGAGAAGGAGGTGCTTTTCGATGTGATTACTCCCGTATGGGCATAAACCTGAGCCGATGAATTAAGGCCCATGAGGCCGCGATTGCCACCGTCGGCATGATATGTCACCGTAATCTCCCCGCTTGAGGAGGTCACAATGGCGGGCAATGTGGTGACTGACTGCGCCATAAGCATAGGACTACAGACGCAAAGCAGAAAAAGAATAATTAAATTTTTTACATGCAAATACATAGCAGTGGAAAGAAATGTGTAGGAAAAGTAAGTATGATATGGTATGAGATTGCATCCCAAACTCTAAGCCACACGCTCAGAGTTTGGGATAGTATGTGTCGGAGTCAAAGTCTGACGAGCGAGTAGATAGATCGCCAATCAGCCCGAAAAGAAAGCGGGTGTAGCCGCGCAGGGCCATCTGATCGTTCATCGGAGTCCCCAGGCAGAGGTTGTCATAGGTGTTTATGGCAGAACTGAGGGCGGCAGTGGCCACCTCAAGAGCCTTCTTAAATCTGCGGCGCCGAATCAACGAAATCACATACGGCACGATTATTCCCGGAAACGCCATTACGTCGTCGGGGTCTTTGGCAGCATTGTCTATTGCCATTTTTGCCAGCTTTGTCACCCGCTCAAACTGCCCTGCCGCAAAAACAATCTCAATTACTTTTGCCATCTCGTAGGCCAGAAGCTCGTTGACCTTGATATAAGGGATTATATTGGCGGCAATGGTAACGTTGTCAGTCATTTTAAACTCATCGTATGCCCAAGAGAGCAGTGAAGAGTTTTCGATAATCAGCTGCTTGCTCAGGATATCCATATAGGGCGCGGCCAATTCGGGGCGAAAGGCGAGAAGCACTCTGATGGTGGGGCGTGTCGGCGGATTCACGTTGTGGTAGGTGACGATTCTTTCCAAGGCTTCATCCACACGTCCGCAATCAATCAACGCATTGACAAGCGCCAATACATCAATCATTGAGACGGGCACCTCATCCACCAACTTGGTTAGAAGTTCCACCACCTCCTCCTTGTCGCGATTGAGACGCTGAAGGGACAAGGCTTTGTAGTAGAGAGCATCGTGAGATGTGGGATTTATGGCAAGAGCATAGTCGGCCGAAGTGATTACCTCCTTATACTTTTTAAGGATACATTGCACTCCGATGAGCCGCTCCCAGAAGTCAAGGGTGAACGGTTCGAGCATAGTGAGCTCCTCAAAGAGGGACATTGCTCGCTCAAGGTTGTCAGACTCCTCGCAGTGATTGGCATACTCGTAAATAAACGTCTGTGGATACGGACTTTTCGACTTGATGAGCTCATAATTCTTCTCAATCCAAGAGAGGAGATTGTTTTCGGCACAATAGTCCACGAGTTGAATCAGCTCCTCATCGCCAAACTCTGTAGTCGCCTCCACTATAGCGTCAAGGCGTGTTTCAAACTCAGCCTGTTCGCCGGGGCCGGAGGCTCGCAGCTCAAGCAGAGCGTTGAGCACTCCTCCATTGCTGACACGGCTATTGATTTGTGCGGCAGCCTCTATCTCTCCAAACGATGAGTAGAGCCAGGCACGACGAGTGGCAAGAGCTTGAGAGTCGGGATAGTGGCGGGCGGCATAGAACAGCACCTCCATCTTGACAATATAGTTGTCCATATCCGACGAATAGTCGAATATCTCCACCAAATCAGCCTCGTCAAAGTAGGCCTCAGTGTTTCCTTTGTTGACTACCTCTGACTGGAACTCCTCATAGAGCATCCGGCGCAGGTCGTCGCTATTGTTGGCTGCATCCATTTACTTATTCTTTTTCTCCCAAGAATCCTTGAGTGCTATAGTACGGTTAAACACAGGCTTCTGAGGGGTGGAATCGGGGTCAAGGGTAAAGTAGCCTATGCGCTGGAATTGCAACGGCACGCCGGGCTTGGCTATCCGGGCCAGGTAAGGCTCCACTTTTATCCCCTCTATTACTTTGAGTGAGTCAGGATTGAGCAGCTCGCGGAAGTCGCGGTCAGCCTCAGCCGCGGGATTTTCCACGGAGAAGAGACGGTCGTAGATGCGAGCTGTGGCGTCAACCGCAGTGTCGGCGTTCACCCAGTGGAGTGTGCCTTTCACCTTGCGCTCGGCGCCGGGAAGGCCGCTTCGGGTGTCGGGGTCATAAGTGCAATAGATTTCCTCCACATTGCCTTCGGCATCCTTCTTTACGCCGGTGCATTTCACTATATAGGCACCCTTGAGTCGCACCTCGGCGTCGGGGGCCAGGCGGAAATACTTTTTGGGAGGATTCTCCATAAAGTCGTCGCGTTCAATGTAGATTTCGCGAGAGAATGGCATCTCGTGGGTGCCGCTTCCGGGCTCCTCGGGGTTATTCTCCATCCTCACGGTCTCTGTCTGCCCCTCGGGATAGTTAGTGATGACGACCTTGACGGGATTGACCACAGCCATACCGCGAGTGGCAACCTTGTTGAGGTCATCGCGCACGGCGTGTTCCAACAGCGCTATCGAGTTGAGGGCCTCATATTTGGTATATCCGATGGCGTCGATAAAGTTGCGGATGGCGCGGGGAGTGAAGCCGCGACGGCGCAGGCCGGAAATGGTGGGCATACGTGGATCATCCCACCCGGCCACGAGTCCTTCCTTGACAAGCTGCAGCAATTTCCGTTTTGACATCACCGTATAGGTGAGGTTCAGACGATTGAATTCTATCTGGCGCGGGCTGTAGCTTTCGTCGGCAAGCTCCTTGACAAAGTATTCATAGAGCGGACGATGCACCACAAACTCCAATGTGCATATCGAGTGAGTGACCCCTTCGAAATAGTCGCTCTGTCCGTGGGCAAAGTCATACATCGGATACACCTTCCAGGTGGTGCCTGTGCGGTGGTGGGGAGTCTTGATGATGCGATACATTATGGGATCGCGGAAGTGCATATTGGGGCTCGCCATGTCAATCTTGGCGCGCAACACTCGCGCTCCTTCGTCAAACTCGCCGGCATTCATCCGCAGGAACAGGTCAAGATTCTCCTCGGGGGTGCGGTTGCGGTACGGACTCTCCTGGCCGGGCTCAGTGGGGGTGCCTTTCTGAGCGGCTATCTCTTCTGAGGTCTGATCGTCGACATATGCCTTACCCTCCTTGATGAGGCGCACGGCAAGCTCAAAGAGCTGGGGGAAATAATCGGAGGCATAATATTCGCGATCGCCCCAGTCAAAACCGAGCCATTTGATATCTTCGCGGATGGAATCCACATATTCCACATCCTCTTTTACCGGATTTGTGTCGTCAAAACGCAGATTGCAAGTGCCGCCAAACTTCTCGGCAATGCCGAAATCCATACAGATGGCCTTGGCGTGGCCTATGTGGAGATACCCGTTGGGCTCGGGTGGGAAACGTGTGTTAAGGCGTCCGCCGTTTTTGCCCTCGGCAAGATCTTTAGCCACTATTTCTTCGACAAAGTTCAACCCCTTGGTCTCCGGGGCTGTGGGTGTGGTCTCTTTGATTTCCATATATGTATTGGTAAAGAAAAACGCAAAGTTACTCAGAATTTTATTATTAACGTCACTCTCTAATGCTAAAAAAACAATTCTCTGACGGCAGTCACCACTCCGATGGCGCCCATCACGAATATCACACTGGCTATAATCTTATTGAGCATCCAGAGGGAGCGCAAATTGAAGTGGGCACGCACCTTGTCAACAAACCACGTCACGCCAAACCACCACATCAGGGCTCCGGCAGATATGGCCAGATAGCCTGCCACATAGTGGTAGACCATAAACTCCGGTCCGGGGAAATTGAATCGCGCAAACATGCTTATGATGAGGAACAGTATCAGCGGATTGGAGAATGTGAAGAGAAAACCGGTGGCAAAGTCGCGCCAATAGCCTCGGGTGTTCACCCTTCCGGCCGATATCGAGCGCGACGGATTGCTCATAAAAAGCCATACGGCATATACCGCCAGAACAATCGACCCTATCAGCTGCAACTGGGATTGGTGAGCCTCGATGAAATCTGTGACAAATGAGAGGCCAAACCCCGTGAGCAGGCAATAGATAAGATCGCTCAATGCTGCTCCGGCACCGGTAGAAAACGCCACCCAGCGCCCGCGGCTGAGCGTGCGCTGAATCACTAACATTCCGACAGGGCCCATCGGAGCTGACACAAGGACCCCTATCAGAACCCCTCTCATCATTATTGCCGGCAAATGAATCATTACCGCAAAGTTACAAAAACCTTTCCTAATGGCAAAAACATAATTCGCCATTCTCAGTCATAACACAGTGTCTGTTCTTTTTTTGATGATTAAACTATTTTTTGTAATTTTGGGGTATGAAAATTGGAGAAATCGATCTCGGAGTGCGACCGGTAATGCTTGCTCCTATGGAGGATGTCACAGACCGCTCGTTTCGGCTCATCTGCAAAGAACAGGGAGCCGCGATGGTCTACACTGAATTTGTCAGCGCTGACGCTCTGATTCGCGATATTCCCGCTACTGTGCGCAAACTATCCATAGCTCCCGGAGAACGCCCGACAGCCATCCAGATTTATGGTCGCGAGGTGGAACCTATGGTCGAGGCGGCAAAGATAGTGGAGGCGGCCGGGCCGGATATTCTTGATATCAACTTCGGATGTCCGGTAAAGAAAGTGGCCGGAAAGGGAGCGGGTGCCGGAATGCTGCGAGATATTCCAAAAATGCTTGAGATTACTCGTGCCGTGGTCAAAGCCGTCTCGGTGCCGGTCACAGTGAAAACACGCCTCGGATGGGACCACGAATCAAAGATAATCGTAGAGCTTGCCGAGCAATTACAGGATTGCGGCATAGCGGCTCTGACAGTGCATGGCCGGACACGCTCGCAGATGTATACCGGCAATGCCGATTGGGATATGATTGCCCGAGTCAAAGATAACCCTCGAGTGCACATTCCGATAATTGGCAATGGCGACATCACAACCCCTCAGGGCGCCAAGGATGCTTTCGACCGCTATGGCGTGGATGGTGTTATGGTCGGGCGTGCAACAATTGGCGCACCGTGGATATTCCGCGACATCACTCGCTTTCTGGCCGGTCTCCCTTCGGAACCGCTCAGTTTAACACAGAAGTTTGCTCTGATAAAAAGGCAGATTACCGAGAGTATCGAACGCATAGATGAGTATCGAGGCATACTCCACATACGCCGTCACCTTGCCGCATCGCCTCTGTTCAAAGGGATTCCAAATTTTCGGGATACCCGCATAGCTATGTTACGCGCCGACAAGCTTGATGAACTGATGCAAATACTCGATTCCATACACCTCAGGCTTCACGAAGCGGACCCTACAGAGATTCAATAACTCCAACTCTTGCCCACCATTTCACCACACACACATTATTCTATGAGAATTATCCCCATAGCAATTGCCCTCACCACCCTGCTCACAGCTAACGCCATTGACCTGAAACACTACGAAGTCCGTGTGGACGATTTCAGCGAGATTAAAGTGACCGATGGTATCAATGTCGACTATCGCCAGTCTGCCGACTCGGCAGGGATGGCAGTGTTTAACTGCGAGCCTGAGATGGTCTCGTCGGTGCTGCTCAGCTCCTCAGGACGCAAACTCACAGTGCAACTCTCGCCCGAAAGCATCGGGCGCAAGGGGCTGCCGCGCGTCACCGTCTACTCCCGCTATCTCACCAAGGCCATCAACTCCGGCGACTCTATGCTGCGCATCCTCTCGGTGGCCCCCGGCCCGAAGTTTGAGGCCTCACTTGAGGGAAACGGGCGATTAGTGGTGCGCGATATTCACGCCACAGAGATTAAAGGCACTGTAAAGTTTGGCCACGGCTCTATGATACTCAACGGGGAGTGTGAGAAAGCCGGGTTCAACTCAGCCGGTGCCGGCGTCATCGAAGCCGACGGACTTAAGGCTGCCGACATCACCGTCAAGGCAGTCGGCACAGGGTCGGTGGGTGTCTGGGCCACTCAGCAACTATCCATCTATGGCACAGGGGCCACCACGGTGTTCTATCGCGGCACTCCCACAATCAAGAAAAGCGCCCTCGGCATCAAACTATCCCAGATTCCGTAACATCTCTTTTCCGCATCGAGAGTTATTTCAATGGTGCCTGACGGCGGAAATATGAAAGGGGCCGTGGCCCGAACACTTAAATGGAACGTCATTGACAAGGTGGCGTCGCAGTTGCTCTATGCCGTGACCGGTGTGGTGCTTGCCAACACACTGACCGATGAGGATTTCGGTCTCGTCGGAGCAATTTTAGTTTTTCAGGCCTTTGCCCAGCTATTTGTCGACAGCGGGTTTGCCTCAGCTCTTCTTCAACGCAAAAATCCTACGCGACTTGACTACTCCACCGTAATGTGGTTCAACATAGGGATGGCCGTGGGGCTCTATCTGCTCCTCTATGCCGCCGCCCCTCTTATATCCTCCATCTTTCAGGGCGACAGCCGCATAGTGCCGATGAGCAGGGTGATGTTTACCGCCTTCATAGTCAATGCCGCAGCCATTGTGCAGACCAATCTGCTGATGAAGCGTATGGATGTCCGCATGGTTGCCATCAGCAACTCGGCCGGGCTGTTTGCCGGAGCGATAGTGGCGATATGGCTGGCTGTCAGCGGATTCGGAGCGTGGGCCATCGTCTGGCAGACCATCGTCCTCGGAGTGGTGCGCACAGCTGTCCTTTGGGCCACATCGTCGTGGCGTCCGCTGTGGCAGTTCTCTTGGCAGGTGTTGCGGAGTTTCTTCGGTGTTGGAAGCGGAGTAATGCTCACCTCGCTGCTCACCACAACGTTTCAGAACATCTATTCGCTTCTCATAGGCAACCGTGCAACCCTTGCCGCTCTCGGTTACTTCACTCAAGCCGACAAGTGGAGCAAGATGGGAGTAATGTCGCTGTCGCAAGTGCTCACATCTTCGTTTCTTCCGCTTCTTGCCGAGGTGCAAGATAATCCCTCACGCTATCAGCGCATTTGCGGAAAGACCCACCGCTTCACTGCTTACCTCACCATCCCTGCCCTCTGTCTGCTCTCAGCAATGGCTCCGGCCATATTCCACACCCTTTTCGGCTCCAAGTGGGACATCTCTATTCCTCTGTTTCGCATCCTATGCCTGCGCGGCATCTTTACAGTCCTGTCGCTCCTCTATAGCAATTACATTCTCTCGCTCGGGCGTTCCCGGCTGCTCGTGGCGAGCGAAGCTGTGCGCGACGGAGCATCAATAATAGCCATTGCGCTGACATTCAGCTCTCTGTCGTTAGGCGTAGAAGGGCTTGCCGTGTTCCTATGGGGGCAGTTTGCCGCTTCAGTCATCACGTGGGGAGTCACACTATGGATGGCAGCCCGTGTCACCGGACGGAAGCTGACAGCGTTCATTGCCGACATTGTGCCCTACACTCTCTTGACTGCCATCGCTTTAGTGCCCTGTATGTGGGTCGAGGGGATGTCGCTCCATCCGCTTGGAATATGCATCGGAATGGCCATCGCATTTACAGCGGTCTACGGAGGCTCGAATATGCTGCTCGGCTCTACGGTGCAGCGCGATGTGGCCAATTATCTCCTAAAAAGAAAAATCTGATTATCCCACTTTTTTCATCTGACGCTATGAAACGTATCCTCCTCTTACTATCCGTTGTCCTCAACCTCCTTCCCCTCAACGCGACAGGCCACACTGCTCTGCGCGACAGCATTCTCTCCAACATCCATGGCGCCACTCCTGTGGGCAAGAGCTATGACATCACCCGCTTCGGAGCCAAAGGGGACGGCATAAAAGACTGCCTTCCGGCATTCAGCAAGGCTATAGCCCGAGTGGCAAAGGATGGCGGAGGCATCATCACCGTCCCTGCCGGCACCTGGTATCTGCGCGGACCACTCCATTTAGTGAGCAATCTTTGCATCAATTTGGCCGATGGGGCCACACTGAAGTTTGACCCCTCGCCTGAGCTCTACCCCACTGTAGCCACCTCTTGGGAGGGCACTCCACTTTTCAATCACTCACCGATGATTTACGGCTACGAGCTTGAGAATGTGGCCATAACCGGACAAGGCACCATTGACGGCAATGCAATGAGCACCTTTGCCACCTGGCGCGCCAGGCAAATTCCCGACCGCGACCTCTCGCGCGAAATGAACCACACTCGCGTCCCTGTAGCCGAACGGCGTTTCGGGCTCGGCCATTACCTGCGCCCGCATCTGTTGCAGCTCTATCGGTGCCGCCGCATCACCATTGAAGGTGTTAAAATCATCAACTCACCCTTCTGGTGCATTCATTTGCTTGAATGTAATGACGCCATCTGCCGCGCTCTGAGCTATGATGCCAAATTAGTCAACAACGACGGCATCGATCCCGAATCATCGAGCAACATCCTCATCGAGGATGTAAACTTTGACAATGGCGACGACAACATAGCCATCAAAGCGGGGCGCGACCACGACGGGCGTGAGACAGCATCCCCCTGTCAGAACATAGTAATACGCCGCTGCCATTTCAAGGGGCTACACGCCGTAGTGATAGGGAGCGAGATGTCGGGGGGTGTGCGCAACGTCGTTATTGAGGATTGCGACTATGCCGGCTACTGTAAACGTGGCATCTACGTCAAGACCAACCCCGACAGGGGCGGTTTTATCAACAATATCTTTGTCAGCAACTGCCGTTTCGGCGATGTCGAAGACCTCTTCTTCATCACCTCCCGCTATGCCGGCGAGGGGCTTGACAACACACACTTCACCACCATCAGCGACATCCACGTAGACGGGCTCAGCTGCGCCAAAGCATCAGGAGCCGCATTGGTGCTACAGGGCACTCCACAGCGCCCGCTGAGCAATATCAGCTTTGACAACATCTATGTGGAGAGCGCTGTCACCGGCATCAGTTTTACAGATGCTCCGGGAGTAAAAATGGGCAGATGTGTCATCGGCCCGTCGGCCGGAACACCCACCCTCGTCACTCCGGCCGATAAAATCTTTGAGAGATAACCCCCGTCGCGGCTTGCGCAACAGGATTTTTTTGCCTATTTTTGTACTGCAATGTATAAGATAAACCACGCCACAGTGCAACGCATACTCGACGCCACCGACATCGTAGAGGTGGTGGGCGACTTTGTGAGCCTCAAACGCCGAGGCGCCAACTGGGTGGGGTTGTGTCCGTTTCATAACGATAGGTCGCCCTCGTTTTATGTCTCCAAGCCTAAAGGAGTCTGCAAATGTTTCAGTTGCGGCGAGGGAGGAAGTGCCATAGGCTTCCTGATGAAGCTCGAGCAGCTCTCTTACTCCGAAGCTCTGAAATGGCTTGCTAAGAAATACAATATCGAGGTGGAAGAGCGCGAACTCACCGATGAGGAGCAACGCGCCGAGACGGCTCGCGAGAGCATGCTGGCCCTCAACGATTTCGCTATGCGATTTTTCGAAGAGACTATGCGCAACACGCGCCAAGGGCAGGATGTGGGCTTGAGCTACTTCCGCTATCGCGGCATCTCTGACGCTATGATAGAGAGATTCCACCTCGGATTTGCGCCGGAGGCCAAAGATGCACTCTTCAGCAAAGCCATAGAGCGTGGCTACAGCGAGGACTATCTCATATCCACCGGTCTGTGCTACCGCACCGAAGACGGACACATCATCGACCGCTTCCGAGGGCGTGTTATCTACCCCGTGC
>JAFLRW010000279.1 GCA_022511285.1 Duncaniella sp. | reverse complement strand
GCAGGCTGACGCGTCATAGAGCAGGGCAGTGTCATATTTACGCTGCATTTCAATCAGCTCGGGCAGATGTTGGGCCAGCATGGTTTTGTTGCCGCTCACTACCGGAATATGCTGTTTTAGAGCCTCGGTGACTATTTCAAACGAAGCTTGCGCATCGTCAACCACCTCTACAATCAGATTGATTGACGGGTCATTGAATATATCCTCTCTTCGATCTGTTATAATTGATGGGTCTGCGTTTGTGTTGCGTTTTTTAGTGATGTCGCGGACGCAGATACGCCTAATTTCGGCATTGGCATTGCGAGCTTTGGAGATTACCTCTACAATTCCGGCTCCTACAGTGCCTAATCCAAAGAGTCCGATTTTAATAGCTGACATGGATATTATATGTGGTTGTTGGTGAAAAAATCGGTAATTATTGTGTTGAGCGAATCGTGTTCAACGAGAAATCCGTCGTGCCCGAAGGCCGATTCAATTTCTTGGTATGTTGCCCGAGGTATCAGTGCGGATAGTTCGCGCATCTCATCAGGCGTGAAAATGATGTCGGTGGTAATGCCCACAGTGAGCACCGGCATAGAGAGTCGCGATAGTGCCTCCACTATGCCTCCGCGGCCGCGCCCGACATTGTGGGTGTCAAACGTGTTGAGTATCGTGACATAGGAGTAAGCGTCAAAGCGGTCAGCGAGTTTTTTGCCCTGATGCTGTTGATAAGTGGCTGCGCGGAGTGGTTGCCATAGGGCGATGTCGGGCTTGTCTTGCTGCGTGCTGTTGTAGCCCTTACTACCCCTGTAAGAGAGCATCCCGATAGCCCTCGCTGCTTCCAATCCCCTGCGCCCTGCGTCTGCCCTCTGCTCGCCGAAGGTAGAGTCGGCCATGATAGCCATGCGTTGAGTTTCGTTAATTGCAATATTCCAAGGCGTAGCACAGGCATTAGTGGCAATAAGAATCAAGGTTTTAAACCTTTCAGGCTGCATTACAGCCCACTCTACCGCTTGAAATCCCCCCACTGAACTTCCTATTAGTGCGGCTATCGAGTCAATCTTGAGATAATCCGCCAGGAGGGCGTGGGCTGTGGCTATGTCGCGGATGGTGAGGTGTGGAAACGACTCATACCAAGGGGTGCCGGTGGCCGGA
>JAFLRW010000278.1 GCA_022511285.1 Duncaniella sp. | reverse complement strand
GAACCCGAAATATTGTCCGTTAAGAAACACGACCGTGCCTTGATGCGGCTGCCAGTCGAGGTCGGTGTTCATACCCATGGAGTGCTGGATTACGGCATCGCGCATCACTGCCCGGTAGAAGTCGTTGCCGGCGTTGCGCAGCTCAACCGACTTGAACTCGCTGATGCCCGGAGACGCCTCCGGGAAAAACTCGCAGTTGAAACGCTTCTCGCCGAAACGTTTGTTGGCGTAGAGCACAAGAGATTTCAGCGTAAACTGACGCGAGGCTCCGCCTTTCACTTTTGTCTCGGCCAGCTGATTTATGACGGCGTCGGTGTCTTTGGCTGTAAAAAATTCCACATTGAGCGGCCTGCGCCAGTCGGCCTCGTAGTTGGGCCCTTCGGCACTGTTGCCGGTCACATAGATGCCGATGTCAGGGCTGTAGAAATAGTCGGGGTCAGTGACAAGCGACACAAAATGCAGAGAGGTGTCGTGGGGGAAGAATATGTAGCTTTGTGTGACGGAGCGCGGCGTGATGAAACCGTCGCACACCGGAAGCGCTCTGACCACAGTGGAACTTTCGATATGCTGCGGCTCGGTCCATACGGGCGATGCGGCTGTGGGCTCGGTGCCGTCGAGCGTATAGTGAATCTTGGTGCCCTCGGGGGCGTCGTCGGGCAGAGAGATTGACAGAGTGAGCGGCTCGGTGCCTATGCGTCCGGGGATGGAGAAGATAGGGTCGGGCAGGAGGGTGGTCACAATCTGTCCGCAGTTGGATTCGCCGGGGGTGGCCACCGCCATATATCCCCACTCATCGGCTCCGTCGGTGATGCGCCCATAGGCCACATTGGGAGCCGGCTGCTTTTTCAGCCCGGAGACGGAGTCGGCCACGGAGTCATTGCAGAAAAGATATACTTCGCACCCTTTGCCGGACTCCAACCTGAAATCGGTGTGAAACCCTTTGCCTACTTTGTCGCAATATATCAGCATCTTGCCGCCCGGAGCAATCTCGGCGGCCGGGAGCCGGTAAGCTTTGCCCGGCTTTGAGGAATCGCCTATTGAATATCCGGTGAGATTGACGGCGGTGTCGGAGGTGTTGATAATCTCAACCCACGAGTCGGGAAAGTCGTTGAGGTCGTCCATTATCATGTCGATATTGGACTGCATAATTTCGTTGATGAGTACCGGATTTGACAGCCCTGTAA
>JAFLRW010000277.1 GCA_022511285.1 Duncaniella sp. | reverse complement strand
TTCGGTCTGACGGATTCTCTTTAAAGATGATTTATGGTTTGCCATTTGTTTAAGAAATGTAATTTTGTTCTATAGATGATTAAAAGTAGCCCATAGGAGAATCGAACTCCTCTTTCAAGAATGAAAATCTTGCGTCCTAGCCGATAGACGAATGGGCCGGTTTGACGCAGTCAAGGCATAAGAATACCCCAAAAGCGATTGCAAAGTTAGGGAGTTTTTTCGGATTGGGCAAATTTTTATATGCTTTTTTTCAAATTCTTTCAAATTTTATGATGTGGCGGTAGTTTTTTCGCTAATTTTGCCACTATGAAACTCACGCTAATCTGCCTTCACACCACCCGCCACAGCGACACGCGGTCAATACTGACAGCGTTCAGCCGCGAGTGCGGAATAGTGGCCCTTGGGATTCCGGCCGGAAGCGGGCGCGAGGCCGCGAGGCTGCGCGCGCTCACAATGCCTCTGGCAATGATCACGTGCGAGACATCGGCTCCACGTCCGGGGAGCGACATTCTCTCGATGAAACAGCCCGCACCGCATCGCCTCACAATCGAGCTACATTCACATCCGGTCAAACAGATGACCGCAATGTTCATAGCCGAGACAGCCGGGCAGATGTTGCGCTACGGCGGCGATGACAAAGTGCTGTTTGACTTCATTGAAGCCACCGCCCTACGCCTCGATGCAGCGACAGAACGAGCGCTGAACAACTTTCCCCTCTGCTTTCTGGCCCACCTAACCGAAGTGATAGGCATCGAGCCTGACTCCTCTACCTACAAGAAAGGGCGACTGTTTGACCTTCGTGACGGTCTATGGCGTGACACCCCGCCTATGCACCGCGATTATCTATCGCCCGAAGAGTCGAGCGCCGCGGCAATGCTGACAAGGATAACGTTTGACAACTGCGACGCCTTCGTCTTCACCCTCCAAGAGCGCCGCAGAGCCCTTGACCTGATGCTCCATTACTTTTCCATCCACTCCGCACCGCTCGGCGCCCTACGGTCAGTGGGGGTGCTCCGATCGTTGGTGTGACAGATGCACAACCACTATTTTAAAAAAATAGCCGCTAACTCCTGTCGTATAATTTGGAAAAAAGGGAAAAAAGATAGACTCCTAACAGGGCGAAAAAGCTCTGGAAAGGAGTCAGGAAATGAAAGGAGCACAGTGGATGGATATCCGAAGTGACAGACAAAAAG
>JAFLRW010000276.1 GCA_022511285.1 Duncaniella sp. | reverse complement strand
TACCCATCTGTCCCATCACTTCCATGCCGTACATAAAGCTAAACACTATACCTTCTTGCTCGGCGCGCAACAGGTGTGCACGGTCGTGGGTAAGAAAATTGACACCGTGGACGGAGGCGCCGACCTCTCGATTGAGGAGCACACGCTCGGCTCCGTTGCCGAAGGGGATTACCGACACTCCGGCCGCGCCGATGGGGGCTGTCGCTGCGAGATCGTTCATATCCGGGTAGGATATGCCGTCGGGAGCCATGTTGCGTTTGCTCCAAGAGTTGAGGATGCCGGTGCCGTTGATACACAAGAGCACACCGAGTCGTGTCTGCTCGGGGGTGTGGTTGACATGGGCCAAGGTATTGTCACGGCTCAGGAGGTCGTAGTTCACCTCGCCGAGCACTCCATAGACCACACCCGAAGTTCCGGCCGTGGAGGCCACTTCGCCGGGATTAAACACATTGAGAGACAGAGCATTGTTGGGCTGGTCTCCGGCACGGTAGCTCACGGGGATGCCTGACACGAGGCCCAGCTCGGAGGCTGCCTCGGGGGTGACGACACCCTGAATTGAAAATGTGGGCACCACTTCGGGGAGTATGTCGGCCGGGAAGCCCAGATAATCGAGAAGGAACTGCGCCGGGCTCCCCTCCTTGAAGTCCCAGAGCATCATCTCGCTGAGGCCCGAGATGGTGGTGCAGAGGCGGTCGGTGAGGCGCATAGCCACATAGTCGCCCGGAAGCATTATCTTGTGGATGCGTTCGAAGGTAGCGGGCTCGTTCTCCTTGACCCATGCGAGCTTGGTGGCGGTGAAGTTGCCGGGTGAGTTGAGCAGGTGGCTCAGGCATTTGTCTTTGCCGAGAGCCTCGAAAGCCCTCTCGCCGTAGGGCACCCCGCGTGAGTCACACCAAATGATGGCCGGTCGCAGAGGATTCATGTCTTTGTCGACCATCACAAGGCCGTGCATCTGATAGGAGACACCTATGGCCTTGATGTCGGCGGGGTTGATGCGCGAGGTGGCGAGCACACTGGCTGTGGCCTGCTTGAGGCTATCCCACCACTGCTCTGGGCGCTGCTCGGCCCATCCCGGGCGCAGGGCTATGATTTCAGCTTCAGAGCGGGGATAGAAGTCGGTTGCAAGAGTCTTGCCGCTGTGGGCATCGACGATACTCGCCTTGACCGACGAGCTTCCTATGTCATATCCGAGGAGAAACATTGTTTACAGTTATATT
>JAFLRW010000275.1 GCA_022511285.1 Duncaniella sp. | reverse complement strand
TATTCTAAAGCATATTTGCGGCATCTCTTCATTGCTGACGAGATTTTGGCAATGCAGATAGCGTCAATACACAACCTGGCGTTCTACCTGTGGCTTGTCGGTGAGGCACGCCGCCACATAGTGGCCGGAGATTTCGCCCAGTGGAAGAGGGAGATGGTTGAGTGTGTCACCCGTAGACTATAATGATGGTCCGCTGTGAAAATTCTTGACTGGTATATTATTAGAAAGTTTCTCGGCACATATATCTTTGCTATTGCCTTGATATTGGCCATCACCATAATGTTTGACATCAATGAGAAGCTTGATGCCTTCTTGACGGCGCCACTTCGCGCAACGGTGTTTGACTATTTTCTGAACTTCCTTCCTTATTTTGCCAATCAGTTTAGCCCCCTGTTTACTTTTATCGCGGTAATCTTCTTTACGTCAAAACTTGCCGACAATAGCGAGATTATAGCTATGCTTTCTACCGGAATGAGCTATAACCGACTCTTGCGGCCATACCTCATCAGCGCAGCAGTGATTGCTCTGGCATCATATCTCCTAAGTGCTTACATAATTCCTCCGGCCAACGTCAAACGTATTGATTACACTAATACGTATGTGAAAAATAAGCGAGTGGATTATGGTTCAAACATCCAGCTTCAGGTGGCCAAAGGCGAGATAGCTTATATGTCGCGGTATGACAATCAGCAGAAGACCGGATATAAGTTTTCGCTTGAATCCTTTGACGGCAAGCGTCTGGTGTCACGCCTTACAGCACAGTCCATCCGGTGGGATACGCTTCACCATTGGACTGTCCGAGAATATATGATACGTGACTTTGAAGGTCAGCGTGAGCATATCCGCACAGGTCAGCGTCTCGATACCATCATCCCCTTTGAACCACGCGATTTTCTCATTTCGAAAAATGACCACGAGACGATGACTACCCCCGCTCTAAGAGAATATATTGAGCGGCAGAAGGAGCGCGGTGTAGCTAATATCAAGAGCTTTGAGATTGAAAACTATCGTCGTTATGCTATGACTGCGGCGGCATTTATTCTCACCGTAATAGGTATGGCTCTTTCATCCCGGAAAGTTAAGGGCGGAATGGGAGTAAATATTGGTATTGGGCTTGTGCTTAGTTTTAGTTATATCCTTTTTATGACTGTGACTTCAACCTTTGCCATCACCGGTGCCACATCCCCTATGGTGGCTATGTGGATTCCGAATATTATATATTCAGTCATCG
>JAFLRW010000274.1 GCA_022511285.1 Duncaniella sp. | reverse complement strand
GTAAAGATACTCAATAATTACGATAATAGTGGGCGGCGGGGGCCTAATTTTAGATAAATTATTTAATTTCCCGAAGAAATTTGTAATTTTGCACTTCATTATGAGTCACATCGCCGACATACGCCAAAGCCTCGCACCTGAGCTCGAGAGCATCAACGCTCTGATTATTCAGGCGCTTAGCTCGCCCAATCCTCTGATCAACGAGGTGACGCGCACCTATCTCTCCAACAAGGGAAAACAGTTGCGCCCAATGATGGTGATGCTTACGGCGCGTATGCTTGGAGCCGGAAAGTCGGCGAAGGCTGTGACCTCGGCCGCTTCGATAGAGATGCTCCACACTGCCTCGCTCATCCATGACGATGTGATCGATCAGTCGTCGACCCGCCATGGAGTGGAGACCATCAATTCGATGTGGAACAATCATATCGCCGTGCTTATGGGCGACTACTTCGTGTCCACAGCTCTACAGTTGGTCATCTCGACATCCGATCTGCGCGCAATCTCCACGATAGCCACTCTCGGCCGTCTGCTGGCCTCAGGCGAGATGGATCAAATCGACACGGCTTCAAGCCATGTGCTCTCAGAGGAGGCTTATTTCAATATCATCACCAACAAGACTGCGTCGCTGTTTGTGGCTTGTGTGGAGATGGGTGCTTACGCTGCCGAAGCGTCAGACACTACTCTTGAAGCTCTGCGGGAGTTTGCCCGCATTTTCGGTCAATGTTTTCAAATCAAAGATGACATCTTTGACTATTTTCCTTCTGAGGTGCTTGGCAAACCCACCGGCAATGACCTGCGCGAAGGGAAAGTGACGCTGCCTCTGCTCTATGCTTTAGGCCTTACTGAGCAACCCCGCTGCAGCGAGATGAACGAAATGATTTCCAAAGACTCTCTTACTGACGAGGAGATATCGGCACTTATAGCTTATGCCGTGGAAACCGGTGGCATCAGCTATGCCGAGAAGCGCATGAAGTCTTTGCGCGACAAGGCCGCCGCCGTGCTTCAAACCATAGCTCCAGAGGCAGACACTGAGCCTCTGCTGACTCTCCTCGACTATATCATCGAGCGCCGGCACTGACCCCAACAATTATTTCACTGCACCACCTCTGATTTTACTGCTCATAGCGAAGATGATTCGCTTTGCGTAGGATTTCAGGGGCAGTTTCACTTTGTGACGGCGACACATAGCCAACACGGAGCGCACCTCCTCGTGACGCCCGGTGAGCATGGCGAGTGAAAGGGTGTAGTGGGC
>JAFLRW010000273.1 GCA_022511285.1 Duncaniella sp. | reverse complement strand
CCGATAACTCTGCTGTGTCTGCTCTTTGAGCCTGACACGGCCAAGGCTCAGACCCCCGCCGACACTGTGATTAACCCCACAGTCAACTTCACCGGTATCCCGCGAACATACGAGATTGCCGGAATACGCATTGTCGGCGCCGACAACTACGACGAAAAAAACATCCTCTCCTATGCCGGATTAAAGGTGGGCGACCGCATCCCCATCCCCGGACAGGATCTCTCCGATGCTGCCCGACGCCTTTGGCGACAGGGACTGTTCTCAAATGTCCAGATAACCGTCGACAAGACTGCCGGCTCTAAGGCTTGGCTATGCCTGAACCTCCGCCAGCAGCCGCGCCTTGCCGAACTCCGATATAACGGCGTCAAAAAAAGCGAACAGAAGGACCTCGATGATGCCCTTCAGTTCCACAACGGCAGCCAAGTGACTCAAAATATTCTCAACCGCGCCAAACAGATTGTTGAAAAATACTATTCCGGCAAAGGATATGGAAAGGCGCAGGTGAGAGTGACTCAGGCCGAATCTCTGTCCGCCCCTAACGAAGCTATCGTAACAATCGACGTCAAGAAAAACGACAAAGTCAAGGTCCACAAAATTTATATTGACGGCAATGAGGTGCTCTCTGACAACCAGTTGCAGTGGGCAATGAAAAAGACCAATGAGAAAAACAAGCTCATCAACCTTTTCCGCCAGAAAAAATTTGTGGAAAGCGACTACAACGATGACCTCAACCGCATCATCCAGAAATACAACGAAAAGGGTTATCGCGACGCCGTGATTCTCTCCGATTCCGTAGTGCCCTTTGACGACAAGACCGTCGACGTCTACATCGCACTCGATGAAGGCAAGAAATATTATATCAACGACATCTCTTGGGTGGGCAACACCGTCTATTCCACCGACCAGCTCTCGCAAGTGCTCGGCATATCAAAGGGCGATGTCTACAACCAGAAACTGCTCGACAAGCGCACGGCGGAGGATGAGGACGCCATCACCAACTACTATATGGACCGCGGCTACCTATTCTTCACGCTTATCCCTATTGAAAAGAATGTGCGCGGCGACTCCATAGACCTCGAAATGCGCATCATCGAGGGTCCGCAGGCAAGAATCAACAATGTAATCATCAACGGTAACGACCGCCTGTATGAAAAGGTGATTCGCCGCGAGCTGCGTGTGAAGCCCGGCGAACTATTCTCTAAGACCGACCTTATGCGTTCGGCTCGAGAAATTGCCACTACAGGCCACTTCGACCCCGAGAACATGGATATCCGTCCGGAGCCTAATGAGGAGGACGGCACCGTCGACATACTCTTCAAC
>JAFLRW010000272.1 GCA_022511285.1 Duncaniella sp. | reverse complement strand
CAAAAGTGCGCCGCGAATTGTGGGGGTATGAACATGCCACCAATGAAATAGCTGTCAAGGATATCCTTAGAAGAAAATATCAAGGCTGCCGCATAGCCTTTGGTTATGCAGCTGCTCCCGACCACTCTCTAAAGAAGGAGGTGTTCGACCTTCTTGATGTGGAAAATCACACAAGTATGACGCTGACCGGCAATGCTATGATATCTCCCGAGGAGTCAATATGCGGAATGATATTCCCCTCAGGCGATTATTTCACCATAGAGAAAATTGACCTCCGACAGAAGCAGCTTTATGCCGAAAAAAGAAATATTCCACTTAGTGATCTAAACAAGATTTTGCCATTTTATCTGACACAATGAACGTTGTAGAGACCATCCATAGAGCTATAGCCGTGAATAACACCCGTTTTGCCTTTGAACTTCTTCCGCCGCTTAAAGGCGATGGCACAGAGGGGATTTTCAAGGCCGTCAACAACGTGATTGACTTCAATCCGGCATACGTCAATATTACATATCATCGCGAAGGATTGAAACAGACCTTACGCCCTGACGGACGTGCCGAATGGCACACTGTGCGCCGTCGGCCGGGGACTGTGGGCATCGCGGCTGCCATTCAATCAAAATTTGGCATAGATGCTGTGCCTCATCTGATATGCGGGAATCTATCGCAATATGATATTGAGGATGCCCTCATTGATATGGATTTTCTGGGCCTTCACAACGTGCTTGCCCTCCGTGGCGACTGCTCTCAAAACGAAAAGATATTCATCCCCCATCCGCAGGGCCACGCTCACGCAGCCGAACTCGTAAGGCAGATTGCAGCGATGAATAGAGGCGAGTTCGTTGATGGCGAAGTCGATATATGCCATCACTCAAAATTTTCAATCGGCGTAGCGGGATATCCCGAAATGCATATGGATGCCGTTGACGAGGAGGCAGACCTCCTCTATCTTAAAGAAAAGATTGATGCCGGAGCAGATTATGTGGTGACTCAGATGTTTTTTGACAACGCTAAGTTTTTCAGATTCGTTGACCGTTGCCGCCGCATAGGCATCACTGTCCCGATTATACCCGGACTCAAACCATTAGTGAACGCCGCTCAACTGGAAACACTACCCGCCGTTTTTTCAATCTCAGTCCCCGAATCGCTGAAACGAGAGATAACAAAGTGTGGCGGCGACAAGCAGAAGGCAAAGACCGTCGGTTTAGAGTGGACCATCGCACAAGCTCGTGAGCTGAAAGCCGCCGGTGTGCCGGTGATTCACTTCTACACTATGAGTAAAACTGAAAACATAGCTGTTATTGCTAAAGAGGTATTCTGAAATAGATGCATATATACAACAGTTCTCAAAAATTCACGCTTGAAAGCGGAGAAACGCTG
>JAFLRW010000271.1:1118-1382 GCA_022511285.1 Duncaniella sp. | reverse complement strand
CTCAAATGGGTTAAGATCCCCCGTATCGGGGTCTTAACCTATTTGCGTTAAATACGAGTTGATGTATTAAAAATATTTAAAGATTTGTATAAATATATAAATCTTTCCCCGAGGGCCTCATCTTCTTTGCCTTCATCTTTGGCGCCTTATGGTGCCGCCACTACTCTCTAAATCAACCAAATGTCAGACACCAAAGCTATCAAGCCACGCAAAAACTTTGCGTCGGTCAAAAATCCCCTCCCTTATCCGGATTTTTTGGAGATT
>JAFLRW010000271.1:0-1108 GCA_022511285.1 Duncaniella sp. | reverse complement strand
CAGCTCAAATCGTTTCAGGACTTACTGCAACTTGACACTCCCCCGGAAAAGCGTAAAAACGAGGGCCTCTACAAAGTGTTTGCCGAGAACTTCCCCATCGCGGACACTCGTAATAACTTTGTCCTCGAGTTTCTCGACTATTACATTGACCCACCTCGCTACACCATTGACGAGTGTCTCGAGCGTGGTCTCACCTACAGTGTGCCCCTCAAGGCAAAACTAAAGCTCTACTGCACTGACCCCGACCACGAAGACTTTGACACCGTTATCCAGGATGTCTATCTCGGCCCCATTCCATATATGACTGACAAAGGCACCTTTGTCATCAATGGTGCCGAGCGAGTAGTCGTCTCACAGCTCCACCGCTCTCCGGGCGTATTCTTCGGCCAAAGCACACACGCCAACGGCACTAAGCTCTACTCTGCCCGAATCATCCCCTTCCGTGGCAGTTGGATTGAGTTTGCCACCGACATCAACAACGTGATGCACGCCTACATCGACCGAAAGAAGAAACTCCCTGTCACCACACTCCTCCGAGCCATCGGCATCGAGACCGACAAGGATATCATCGAAATATTCGGCCTGGCAGAAGAAATCAAGGTCAATAAGACAAACCTCAAAAAGGTGGTCGGACGCAAGCTCGCTGCTCGTGTTCTCCGCTCCTGGGCCGAAGACTATGTCGACGAAGATACCGGCGAAATCACAACCATGGAGCGCAACGATGTCATCCTCGAGCGTGAGACCATCATCGAAGAAGACAACATTGAAGATATCCTCAACTCCGGTGTTCAGACAATCCTTATCCACAAGGAGAACGTAAACACTCAGGAGTATTCCATCATATTAAACACCCTCCAGAAGGACCCCACCAACTCCGAGCGTGAGGCCGTACAATACATCTACCGTCAGCTCCGCAACGCCGAGCCACCGGACGACGCCTCTGCCCGTGAGGTCATCACCAACCTTTTCTTCTCCGAAAAGCGCTATGACCTCGGCAGCGTCGGCCGTTTCCGCCTCAACAAGAAACTCGGCCTGAGCATCGACCCGGCCACCCGGGTGCTCACCAATACCGACATCATCGAGATCATCAAATATCTCATCCAGCTGA
>JAFLRW010000270.1 GCA_022511285.1 Duncaniella sp. | reverse complement strand
AAAATTACTTCGGATTAACTCCTCCGACAATACTCAATAACGATGATTTTCACACATTGAGTAATTGAATTCGATTATTCGGCATCCTGTTGTGTGAGATTATAAATTATGGGCACCACATATATATTAAGAAGAGTTGACGAAAGCAGACCGCCAAGTATCACAATGGCCAGTGGCGACTGGATTTCATTGCCCGGACTGTTGCCGTTGACCGCGATTGGAATCAATGCCAATGCCGAACTTAGAGCAGTCATCAGTATGGGGTTAAGGCGGTCGGCAGATCCGGTCAGAATGGTGTCATTCATAGAGAGACCGCCGCGTCGGAGGTCATCGTATTTCGACATCAGAAGCATTCCATTGCGTGTGGCTATTCCCATCAGGGATATAAAGCCAATGATAGCAGGGATGTTTAGCTCGCCGGAGGTGGCGCAAAGTATCATCACTCCGCCAATCAGAGCCATAGGCATGTTGAGCATAATGATAAGCGCACGGCCAATGGAGCGATACTGGCCATAAAGCAAAACAAAAATCACTATGAGGCTAATCAAGCTCACGAGCCCAAGTGTGCGCGAAGCGGCCGCTTCGCTTTCAAACTGGCCGCCTAAGCTGATGTAGTAGCCATCCGGGAGCTTGATTGAATTCTCAATAGTTTGTTTAATGTCGTCGGCGGTGCCACGGAGGTCGCGTCCCTCCACATTTGCTGAGATTACTATGCGACGGTTCACATTCTCACGACTTATCGAATTTGGACCGGCGTCCGACACCACTTCAGCGAGCTCGCTAAGAGGCACTTTGCCGCGGCGGGTATCAACGGGGAGTGAGGCTATATCGCGGGCGGTAGCACGTGCGGATGGTTCCATCCGGAGAGTCAGATTATACGGGCGTCCGTCGGCATAAACCAACGACACTTTCTCCCCGGCTAAAGCTATCGAGACGAACTCGGCAAAATCCGGCTTTGTTACGCCATAGTAGGCTAACATGTCGTAGCGGGGACGGATTGTAAGTTCGGGGCGATTCATCTGCTGCTCGATATTCACATCCACCACCCCGGGCACTTCGGCAACAGTCTGACGAATTTTAGCCCCCAGACGGTTGAGCGTTGTGAGGTCAGGGCCAAACAGCTTGATTGCTATCTGTGCCTCTGTGCCTGAAAGCATTGCATCAATGCGGTGGGATATCGGCTGCCCTATCTCAATGTTTGCTCCGGGAATATGCGACAAACGCGCTCGAAGGTCAGCGAGCATTTCTGAGCGAGAACGTTCGGAGAGTGTATAGGGTGCTTCAATTTCGCTGACGTTTACACCAAGAGAATGCTCATCAAGTTCGGCTCTACCGGTCTTTCGTGCGGTTATGCTTATTTCGGGGGTGTCGAGAATAATTCGCTCGGCTTCCCGCCCTACACGGTTGCTCTCTTC
>JAFLRW010000027.1 GCA_022511285.1 Duncaniella sp. | reverse complement strand
ATTGTTCGCTAAATAAATACTAATTTTGCAAATTGATAATCCCCCACACCATTAGTGGGCACCGGAAAACAGATAATAACATTACACAATGGCACATAACTCTAATCAAGAAGAAACCCGCACCTCAATTGATGAGGTAAACGACACTCTGACCGACCTCTCCACCCGTATGGAGCAGAACTCCAAAGTCATCGTCTACGCTTGCATCGGCGTAGCCGCAGTGGTAGCCCTCATCCTAATCTGGGTCTACGCCATCCGTCAGCCAGGCATCAATGCGGCCAACGAAGCCCTTGGACAGGCAGACATAGAGCTCTTGATGGGCAACGACTCCGTGGCTCTGGCCAAATATCAGCAAGTGGCAGCCGAGCACGGCTACAAAGCCGGTGAGCTCGCCAGCCTCAACGCTGCCATACTCCTCTACAAAGACAAGAAATATGAAGAAGCCCTCAAAGCCCTCAAAGGCTACTCAGCTTCAGAATCAATCATCGGAGCCGGAGCTAAGAGCCTCGAAGGAGACTGTTATGTGAACCTTCAGAAATATTCCGAAGCAGTAGCCGCCTTCAAGAAAGCGGTTTCGCTCTCCGACGGCAATCCTCACTACACCCCCGTCTTCCTGCTCAAAGAAGCCACCGTGCTCCACGAGATGAAGGACTATGCTGCCGAGGCTGATATTTATAAGACACTCATCGCCGACTATCCCACATTTGCCGACGAACTTGGAGTGAACTTTGAAAAATATCTCGAGCGCGCTCAAGCCCTCGCCGGAAAATAAACCATTCTCATCATCAATACTCCCTAAAAGAGGGCTCGCCGACACCGACGAGTCCTTTTTTGTCATATTAAGTTTTTTTCTTATCTTTGCATCTGTGAATCTGTAACTTACTTTTTAATACTATGAATATACGTGCTTATCTTTTGTTAATGCTTTCGGGCGTGGCATCAGTGACTCCCTTATGGGGTGCCATAGAGGGCAGCCTCGATCCGGAGTGTGTGGTCGAACAGTGGAGCAACGCTTCAACTCAGCCCAAAATCATCGATATCAATTTCTCTGACGAAACGTGGCCCAACACTTGGCAAGGGACTCTCGGCATTGACTGTCCATCGTATGAGGATGGCGGCTATGTCAATGCCATCCTATCTGTGCCGGCCTTGGGAGGTGATGCCGGGGTGACTTATCCCGTTGTGTTCCACAACTGCACGTTTGCCACTAAGGAATCATATATGGGACTGGCCGGAGCCACTGCAGCCTTCTGCCGCCAGTATTACGATTCACAGAGTTCAGTCGGCAACGCCACTTACGGCTACAACAATTGGACCGCAGCCGGACACACCCATTATCTTGAGGATAACATCACCTACTCCGCATCAAATCGTCCCACCTACGGCGAAGCCGGCTTCGTGCAGATGTGTCGCGACGCAGCCGCCACAATCGACGGGCAGAAGGTGAGCCGCCACGGATGGATGGAAATTGACCATATCCCATACGTAGAGCGCATTCAGTGGTCGTGGTCGTCGACATCGTGGGGCCGCGGCATCAAGTGTGACATCAAGATTGGCTCCGGCGACTGGCAGCCATTGGTGTGGATGGGCTCTGAAAAGCAGAAACAGGGCTGGACAGTGTTCAGCGACCAGGGCTATTTTATGGAAAACGTCATCAATGCCTCAGATGTGTCGCTGCGCTGGCGTGTATGGGACGGAGAGATTGAGGGGGCTCCCGTTCAGAACGAAGTGTTCAATCAGTATGTCGATCCTATGGCTCAGCGTCAGGCACCGCGAGTCCACAAGGTGCAGATATTCGGCACCCCCATCACCGCGGCCCAGGCCGACTATGCGCGCAATAATCCTGTGAGCAATCCCGGCGAGCTCAGCGACCTTGGCGATTACGGTGGCGGAGGAGGTTCCGTAGAGCAGGGGCCCGAGCCTGCCGAGACGGGGCTGACGGCGTTTCCCACGGCTGAAGGTTTCGGCAAATACGCTACAGGTGGCCGCGGAGGCCGCGTGGTGAAAGTGACCACTCTTGCCGACGATGGCGAAGGGTCGCTGCGCGATGCTTTCAATCAATTTAAGGGGGAGCCAATCACCATCGTCTTTACCGTCTCCGGAGAGATTGCTCTGAAGTCGGAGTTGCGTGTGAACCGCAACGACTGGACGCTTGCCGGGCAGACAGCTCCCGGCGAGGGTGTGGTGGTGACCCGCAACAAGGTGAACCTTGGCGGCTCACAGAACTTCATTGTACGCAATATGCGTTTCCGCATCGGCCGCTATGATATGGCCGGTAATATCCTTGCCGAAAATGCACTCGGAGCCGAGAACTGTGCGAACTTCATCTTTGACCATTGCTCTTTCGGATGGTCAGTGGAGGAGAATATGAACACCGCCGACTCCCACTTTCTGACCGTGCAACACTCCATCATCCACGAAGGGCTCTACAATGCCGGCCACTCCAAGGGAGCCCGCGGCTACGGGTGTCAATGGGGCGGTTCGCCTGCCACATACCATCACAACCTTCTGGCTCACAACAATTCACGCTCGGCCCGCATCAACGGCGCTCGCGGCGAGGACTATGTGGTGTTCATGGAATACGCCAACAACGTCAACTTCAACTATTCCAAGCAGGGAGGCTGCTATGGCGGCGAAAACACTGCCGACATCAACGAATACAACGGCCTCAACTCAGCCCACGAGTGTAACTTCATGGGCAACTACTACAAGCCCGGCCCGGCATCGTCAAAGACGGCAGTCACCTTTGTCAACGCCTCCTACGCTCGCGAAGGTGCCACCTCGTGGGCCCCAGCCCGTTGGTTTGTGGATGGCAACGCCGCAGAAGGAATCCCCTCCGCTACAGCCGACAACTGGAGCGCAATGACCGCCGAACACTACTCACTCTCCGAAATCCGCGTCAACGAGCGCATCACGCCGGCCAATGCCTACTGGAAATACACTCTTGCCGCCGTTCAGGGAGCCTACACTCCGTCAAAATATATGCTTTCGAAGATTGACCCCGCCAATGAGGCATACACCTATGTGGTGGGTCACGCCGGCACTGTGAACCGCGACGCCGTGGAGCGCCGCTTGCTCACCGAGGCTCAATATGGCACTACCACTTATGGTGGCGCCACTTTGGGCAACGGCATTATCGACAAAGAGGACGACGCCGAGGGATTCTACGCCTATGCCACCGGATTTGAAGCGCCCGTCGACACCGACGGTGATGGAATGCCCGACGAGTGGGAGCGAGCCGCCAAGGGGCTTGACCCCACTGTGGCCGACAACAACAAGCTCAACGCCGAGGGGCGCACGGCTCTTGAAGTGTATCTCAATTCGCTGATGGGCGAGACTGGTTCCACAGATTTCTCTGAAAGCGGCCTGCAAGAAACAGTGGTGAGCTCCGTTATCGCCGAATGGCGTGCCGGAGTCTTGCTGACGAGTCCGGAACTGACGGGCGGCCTCATCGAGGTTATCAGCACGGATGGTCGCACCGTCCGCACTTCACGTGTAGCCTCCACCACCACTACACTTCCTCTCCCCACCGGCATCTGGCTGCTGAGGGTATCAGCTCCCGGGCTTACTCCCCGTGTGCTGAAAGTGAAAGCGTAATCCCTACCATACACTCACTCCATAGACCAACGGAGGGGGCTGCACGGCGCAGCGCCCTCCGTTGCTTATGATGGACTGAACTTACTATTCCGCCACGATTCTCATGTGAGCATCAGGATAGCGGAGCACCAGGCACGACGCCTCAGTGAGAACAACGGCTTCAGTGTTGCGCACGCCCTGCTTCTGGAAACTGATTCGCTCAGCCGAGAATGGAATGTGGGTGTACTTTGTGAGGTATTCAGGGTCAATGATAATCCCGTTGTCAGGCATTCCGCACTGGTCGAAAATCTCGGAAAGAATCACATAGACAGTGCCGAACTTGGTCACAATGCGGTCAAAATCAATACCCCAGACCACCTGCTTGTCGCCATCTGACACCACCCTCACGCGGTCAATATTACTGATGGCCGAAATAAGGCCCGAACCGCCGAGAAGCACCTTGCGCGGCGAACCGCCACCCTTGGTAAACGCCTGGCGAAGCATCTCCGTGAGATGTGCCTCCTTGAGGTCAGAGGGATTGTAAGAGAAACTCTGCCCGGCTTGATACCAGATGCCTCCGGTGAGAAACACCTCGGAGCCGGCACCCGAGAAGATGCGCGAACGATTGCCGAATAGAAACGACTTCTCCATTCCGAGACGCATATCCACAATGGCACTCTCCTCCTGGTCAGAGAATGACCACCCCACCTCCTTGTCGGCAAGACGCTGGAGCATTGACTCCTCAACCTGAGCCTTGAAAATCTGGCAGTAATTATGCTGTTTGGAGGGAAGAATGCCAAACTGTGCGGTTTGCACATCAAGCTCACCGGCAGCGCGCCCCATACGCACCACAGGAGTGCCCTCGGGAATTGTCGCCGTGACAGTGTTGGATGACGAACCCTCGGATATCACGGGACGCAGAGTCACCTCATCGTCGTCCACCTTGTCGACATAAGCCACCAACGGCGTTTTTGCATTCGGCTCAATTGCCACTTCGGGGAATAGCACGGTCTCAGTGGGGGAAATGAGATCCGAATCCTTGACGGTGATTACAAACGTTTTGTCAGATGTAAGAGAGCTTATCGAAGTAGACTCGCTCACGGAAGTCTTCACCCCCTTGGCGTCGACACTATAATACTCCACCTTCATCGACCCGGAGCGGCGCGCACCCACCATGCGGGAAATCTGGTCGAGAGGCGTAGATGACGGGCGGATGCGGGTGATGCGCTCGTCGACATGTGTGCGCAGCAAATCAGGTTCGTTATTGCGGGTAATCTCAGTAGTGACAGGAGTAGAATTAATGATAGTTGACATAACAGAAAGATTTTAGAAAGGTTAAAAAAACAATAGATGAATGATAAACAGATGGTTGGATAGATTAATAGTCCCAGGCGCTGCGGCGCTGACGGCACAACACACGGTCAGTGGCATCCTCCGGAGCGCACTCAGCCGAATCAGCAGGCGAGCGTAAGAGTTCGAGAAATCCCAGCTGAGGTTCAGGTTCAGATTCAGCCTCAGGTTCTGGCGCCTCGGAGGGAGCATCGGCGGCGGGCTGTCGGGCCTCCTGCTCGTCGGCTGCGGGAGCGGGGGCAAGCGGGGTGAAGTCGTGGTCAATAGTTTCCATAATTAATACTGTGAATTTGGTTAAAGTTGACTAAATATAGCAGTTGTTTAAGATTGACACTGCAAAGTTACAGCCGCCGATAAGGGTAAAAGGTGCGATAATGCCGATTATGTATCTGAAAATTGTGTAGATTTCTTGCTTTTTAGGGCAAAAGGCACTATCTTTGCCTGTGAGAGACAATTTCTACAGTCAATTTTTAGTAACACATTAAAATATATCTACCAACAATTACGCTATGGAAAACGAACAGTTGCTCAAAGAAGTCACCGCTCGCGCCGAAAAATGGCTTGGTGACAGCTATGACGCAGAGACTCGCGCCGAGGTGAAACGCATGCTTGAGGCCGAGGACAAGACAGAACTCATCGAATCCTTCTACCGCGACCTTGAGTTTGGCACCGGCGGTCTGCGCGGCATAATGGGCGCCGGAACCAACCGCATGAACATATACACCGTTGGCGCAGCCACACAGGGCCTGGCCAACTATCTGAAAGAAGCATTCAAAGACCTGCCGGAAATATCTGTGGCCGTGGGTCACGACGTGCGCAACAACTCACGCAAGTTTGCCGAAATCGTGGCAGACATCTTCTCGGCCAACGGCATCAAGGTCTATCTCTTCGACAGCTTCCGCCCCACCCCCGAGCTATCATTTGCCATCCGCCACTTCGGATGCCAGAGCGGTGTCAACATCACAGCCTCTCACAATCCCAAAATCTATAACGGCTACAAGGCATATTGGGAGGACGGCGCACAGATTATTGCTCCCCACGACGTCAACATCATCGACAACGTCAACAAAATCAAAGACGTCAGCGAGATTAAGTTCAACGGCGACAAGTCTAAAATCCAAATCATCGGCAAAGAGGTAGACGAAATCTATCTCAACGAAATTAAAGCTCTCTCACTCAGCCCCGAGGCCATAGAGCGCAACAAGGACCTCAAGATAGTTTACACCCCCATCCACGGCACCGGCGTAGAGCTCATCCCCGACTCGCTCAAGAACTACGGTTTTGAAAACATCATCCACGTGCCCGAACAGGATGTTCCCTCAGGCGATTTCCCCACCGTAGAGTCGCCTAACCCCGAGGTGCCGTCAGCTATGGCTATGGCCATTGCCAAGGCAAAAGAAGTGGGAGCCGACATTGTGCTCGCATCCGACCCTGATGCAGACCGCGTAGGGTGCGTGATTCGCGACAACAACGGAGAATATGTGCTCCTCAACGGCAACCAGATCTGTATGATTCTCCTCAATTACATCCTCACCCGCAATCAAGAGCTTGGCCTCATCAAGGGGAATGAGTTTGTGGTGAAGACTATCGTCACCACCGAGACCATCAAGGCCATCTGCGATGCCAACAAGGTGAAGATGTATGACTGCTACACCGGCTTCAAATGGATTGCCGCCGTGATGCGCGACAATGAAGATGTGCTCCGCTATCTTGGCGGCGGCGAAGAGAGCTACGGCTTCCTGGCCGAGACATTCGTGCGCGACAAAGACGCCGTCTCCGCCTGCTCCCTTATGGCCGAGGCTTGCGCCTGGGCCAAAGACAAGGGCCAGGACTTCCAGACAATGCTCGCTGAAATCTACTGCAAGTATGGATTCAGCATGGAAGTTGGAGTCAGCGTGGTTCGCCCCGGCAAAACAGGTGCCGAGGAGATTCAGGCTATGATGAAGCAATTCCGCGAGAATCCTCCCAAGTCGCTCGCCGGAAGCCCCGTTGAGGTGGTGAAGGACTATGCCACCCTCAACCAGACCAATGCCGACGGCTCTGTGGAGAAACTCAACTTCCCCACCACTTCCGACGTGCTGCAATATTTCACCGCAGACCAGTCAAAAATCTCTGTGCGCCCCTCAGGCACTGAGCCGAAGATTAAGTTCTATATGGAAGTGCGCGTCCCGATGGCCACTGTGGCTGACTACGATGCCTGCAAGCTGGCCGCCCGGGCCAAAATAGAGGCACTCAAAAAGGACCTCGGCATCTAAGCAGTCTGCTGTCGCACACAGCATATCAAAGGGTGTGTCTCTCTCGTCTGAGCGAGACACACCCTTTGCCTTTTCTTAATTGTTCAGAATTTTTTGCCTTTTATCGGCAAAAAGAAATGCAGGACGTTTCACAACGGCCCGCACACTTTAACCTAACTTTTGTTGACTTTACAATTCTTTAATGATAGTAGCTATATGCCACAGACGCTTAGTACTACACTGCAAAGTTACAAATTATTTTTTCTTTCACACTCTTTTGTTTGGTTAAAATACGTTAAGCCGGCCGGAATAAATAGCATTATGAAAACTCGCCAATCATTTTTTAACATAAAATTGGGGTTAAACTGACTTTTTGGCAGAAAATATCCCAATTTTCGCTTATGGCAAAGTTTTATTTTGACAAAATGATGAAAAAGAATTAATTTTGCAATCCATAACACTCCTCTCATTCCTCAGACACATTTTTTATATATGGATAAGATTACCGCCACCATCATAGCACTCAACGAACAAGGCCGCATAGGCGAATGTTTGGAGTCGTTGCGCGAAGTGGCCGACGAGATTATCGTGGTCGATTCCTTCTCGACTGACGATACCGTTAAAATCTGCACAGATCACGGATGCCGTGTCACACAACGCCGATTCGACGGGTTTGGAGCGCAACGCCAATATGCCACGTCGCTTGCCACACATAGGTTCATCTTGTCCATAGATGCCGACGAGGTGCTGTCGCCGGCTCTCAGAGAGTCAATAATCAGGCTCAAGGAGCAGGGATTTGCACATCGAGTCTACTCGATGTCGCGCCTCAACTTCTATTGCGGATACCCTGTGAGACACTGCGGATGGTATCCCGATCCTCAAATCCGACTCTTCGATAAGAGATATGCCAACTGGAATCTCCACGACGTAGGCGAGAAGGTAATCTTTCGCGACTCGGTGCGTCCGGAGCCGATTGACGGCGATATCCTCCACTATCGCTGCGACACACGCGAACAGTTTATGGCCGTGACTCGCTCTCACGCCACAATAAAGGCCCGAGTGCTTGCCGCACGTGCGGAGCAGATTTCGCCACTTGCCCCTATGGTACGTGGTTTGAGGGCGTGGTGGCACACATATATTACTAAAGGGGGGATTTTTGAAGGCACTGTGGGCCACGAAATTGCAGCCGAGAGCTATCGCAGCGAATACCTGGCCTACTCTGCGGCAAAAAAACTGAAATAACAGCCGATGACATTCGCCCCTTAGGGATGATTATCGCGCAAGAAAATCACCATTATCAGTCGCAGAACAACTGATAATGGTGATAATTTTCTCTATGCGGTGAGCGATGTTACTTCAGCACCACTTTGGCTACATTCGAGGTGCCGTCGGCTGCAATCACCTGGAGGATATAGACTCCGGGACGGCCTGACGGACGGGGGAGCAGTGTGGACAGACGCGATGAGCTCACCATCTTGCCGTCGAGGCTGTAGAGGGCGGCTCCGGCCACTGCCTCGGGACTCTCGATGACGATGGCTCCGTCGGTCACATAGTAGCTCAGTGCATTTTCAGCCGCAGGGAGCTGCGAGATAGAGCTATCGCCTCCGTCGCCGTCGTAGACCTTAACAAAGAAGTCATAGATGCGGATGCCGCCATTGTTGGATGAGGAGTTAACAAACTTCACTGTGACAGGCTTATTGGCTTTCTCGATGCCGGCAGCCGACATAAGGTCCCAGCCGGTGAGCGTGGTTTTGCTGAGCTTATCGGATTTCCACGACTGCTCTGCCTCACCCTCATACTGCCAGCGCACCTCAAGGTAGCGACCGCCGGTGAAGTGGATGTTGGCTTTGAGTTCGAGCAATGATGGGAGATTCCACACCAACGCACCACCTATGCCCACATCAACAGCGCCACGAGTGCAGCCTGAGGGAACGTTGCCGTCGCTCTCTACATATTCAGGATTCCATGTTGTGGGTTTGCTTCCCGATTCAATCTCCATCACACCCTTCAGGTCGGCAGGAAGAGCGTCGAAAGCATCCTGGACGTGATACCAGTCGCCGGTGAGAATGCGGTAAGCTGTCTCAAGCGTAATGGTGCCGCTGAGGCTCACGGGGAGCATGCCGCCGGTAGCGGTCACGGTGTATGTGCCGGGGGCTGTGGGCACACCGCTGATGGTGAGGCGTTTACCCTCTGTCTTAGTGGTGAGGCCGGCAGGCAGACCGTTCACTTCAAAGGCTGTCGCGCCACCGCCCATTTCAAAGACGATAGGCTCTACGGGGCGATTGAAGAACAGTGCCTGTGAGGCGTTGCCGGTGGTGCAGAGCAATGTGGCAGGAG
Source organism: Duncaniella sp. (assembly GCA_022511285.1). Classification (GTDB taxonomy): domain Bacteria; phylum Bacteroidota; class Bacteroidia; order Bacteroidales; family Muribaculaceae; genus Duncaniella. Next base: position 5,285 of record JAFLRW010000027.1, on the reverse strand, counting down.
CCGTATTGCTCACTGTAATGGTGATGGTGAGCGAGGCCACAGGATCGCCGCCCACGGTGGTGACTACGATATTGGAAGTAGCCGCGGGAACGCCTGAGATGGTCAGTGTCTGTGCATCCATGTCGCGTGTCAGCGTCAGGGAGCCCTCGCCGGTCACGGTGACGTCGGTGGCGGCACCGCCCCATTTGATGACGATTGGTTCAATCGCCGTGCCTGTATATACCGTCTGCTCAGTCTCGCCGCTCATAAGGTAGAGACGGCCCACCGAGGCCACTCCGCTCTCGAAAGCGCCGAGGTCGGGGGCAGCGCCATTGTGTTCGATGGTGATGGGGTCGGCGGTGACGAGTTCAAGGCCAAATTGTGCGGCCTCAGCTTCTGTCATAAAACGCACGGGGACAAAATCCTCGGTCACTTCACCTTTGTCGATAAAGATACTTCCGTTGACGAGGCGGCAGAGATTATTCTCAGGCAGCGAGCCGTCAGGATTGCGCGGAGCTTTGGCGTCAGCCTCGGAGAGGGAGAGGAACTCCTTGGTGTGGTCAGCGGCATAGACTTTGGTGCCACCCACCTTGTTGCCATCCTTCACCGGGTCTGTGCCGTCGATGAGAGTCCAGGAGTTGTAATCGGTGTCAGGCTCTATGTAGCCCTCCTTGGTCTCTGAGAGAAACTCGTGGTTTAGCTTACGAGGCAGGAAGCCCACACAGTTGCGGATGCGCATCCCGCCAAACTTGAACACGGTGGGGAAACGATAATTATACTCATTATCCCAGGCCACGTTGTTGAAGAGATACATCCCCTCGTAGGCATTATTCTGGTCAAAGCCCTTCACGGAATTGGAAAACGACACACAGTTGGTGACCACGTGTGCGCCGGTTGACTGGTCAAACGCCGCTCCGCCTGATGAGCCGCCGCCTCCAAGCTTGAAGCCGTTGCCATTTCCGGGGGTCTGATTGCCATTGGCATCCAATGCAGCGTTCCACGCCCAGCAGTGGTCAATCACCACGGGGTGATACACCATATAGAGGTCCCAGTTGTCGTCAGAGTTATTCCAGGCACGACAGCCGTAGAACTCTGTTCCGGGACCCGGGAAGAGCTTGCAGGCAAAGCCGTCGGCATCGCCGCCGTCGTCGGCCTTGCCGTTATAGGTCAGAGCGTCATAATTATTGTATGAGTCACAGTTTATCACCTTATTGCCGCGGCAGTAGGTATAGCCGGGGTTAAATTCGGGGGTGCCGGAAATGGGGAAACTCTTTGTCTCCTCAATCTTCCAATCCTTGAACATGCCGATTTGCAGGCCGGTGTCGTTGTTGTCGCGGAACACACAGTTCTCAAAGATGTTGTAGCTACCCTCCACCTTGACGCCATTGTCTTTAGCCTTCTGGAAAGTGATGCCTTTAATGTGCCAATAGTTGGCCCAATATGGGAGATACATACAGCGAGCCATCTTGAATTCAAGTTCGCTGTTGGTCACCACCTTCGAGCCGTCGACAATCACCTCGTCAGTCCCGTAGGCCATCAGTCGTATACGCGAGTCGGGAGTCGTAGCCTTCTGTGGAATCACTATACGGCTGTCAATGTAGTATGTGCCGCCGTGCACATAGATAGTGCCGCCGGGTTCCACCATATCCACAGCCTTCTGAATCGTTGCATAGGGAGCCTCAGCAGTGCCGGCCCCCGCATCATTACCATTTGTTGCCACATGGATAACGGTCTGAGCGCCCGCGCCCATCCACGCCACTGTAGCAAACAAAGCAGAAATTAAAAATGTTTTCATTTTTGATTTAAGAATAATTATTATATGTAGTGTGTGTTAGTCTCGGAGCTTTCACCACTCCTCAAGCAGCGACAAATTTACGCCATATCTCTCTAATCACCAAATAATCAGCCATAAATTTGTGGAAAGGCCAAGCCCCGGCATCTTCCGGAGGGCCGGAAGATGCCGGGGATGGTTATGGCTGCAGGGATTGATCAGACGGTGAGAATCTCTTTCTCTTTGGCGGCAAAGAGGTCGTCAATCTTCTTGAGATATTTGTCGTGGAGTTTCTGCACTGAAGCTTCGGCATCCTTCTCCACATCCTCGCTCATACCCTGCTTCACGGCTTTCTTGAGACCGTCGATGGCGTCGCGACGGGCGTTGCGGACACTGACTTTGGCATTTTCGGCCTCCCCCTTGCTCTGCTTCACAAGGGCCTTGCGGCGCTCCTCGGTCAGAGGCGGAATGCAGAGGCGGATTATTTCGCCATTGTTTTCGGGAGTGATGCCAAGTTCGGAGTTGATGATGGCTTTTTCTATCTCCTTAAACATTGCCTTCTCCCAGGGAGTAATGGTGATGGTGCGGGCATCAGGCACAGAGACATTGGCCACGTTTGAGACGGGCACCATTGAGCCGTAGTAGTCCACACGCACAGCGTCAAGAATCTTTGGATTTGCCTTGCCGGCACGAATATGTGCCAGGGCGTCATCGAGATAGGCCACGGCCATTTCCATTTTTTCCTCAGCTGGATTCAGATAGTCAGATGGTGACATAATCGGGTTAGATTTAGGGTTTGTAATGTTGTGTCAGGGGTGAATGGTGGTGCCAATGGGGGCTCCTTCTATTACTTTAAGGAGATTGCCGGGTGTATCCATATCAAAGACGAGTATCGGCAGACCGTTCTCTTTGCAGAGAGCTGTGGCGGTGATATCCATCACACGCAAGTTGCGGGCCAGGACTTCGTCGTAGGATATGTGGTCAAACTTCGTAGCTGTGGGGTCTTTTTCGGGGTCGGCGGTGTAGACACCATCCACGCGAGTGCCTTTAAGCATTATGTCGGCTCCGATTTCAATGCCGCGAAGGGCCGAGCCGGTGTCGGTGGTAAAGAATGGACAGCCTGTCCCTCCGGCCATAATGGCCACTTCGCCGTTGGTCACCGATTCAATGGCGCGCCGATTGGAATACTGCTCGCCAATGGGATACATGTTGACTGCCGTGAACACCCGTGCCGGCTGCCCTATCGATTCGAGGGCCGACGAGAGGGCCAGCGAGTTGATGACAGTGGCGAGCATCCCCATCTGGTCCCCCTTCACGCGGTCAAAACCTTTGGCGGCGCCCGAGAGGCCGCGGAAGATATTGCCGCCGCCTATCACTATGCCCACTTCGACGCCCATCCCCACGATGGCTTTTATCTGCACAGCATAGTCGGAGAGGCGATCGGTGTCGATGCCGTAGCCCTGCTTGCCCATCAGCGACTCGCCGCTGAGCTTCAGAAGGATTCGTTTATATTTAGCTTCCATATATGTGGTTGTTTCTACAAAGATAAGGGATATTTCCCGGATGTTGCAAATTAATCATACAAAATTTACTTCTCGAATCATTTTTTTGCTGATTTTTTTGGAAAGTCGGAGAAAAATATTGTAAATTTGCTCCGTGTTTCCGCAATGACGGAAGCCATTTGTTTTTCTACATTTTATTAGTTGGGTATGCTTTAGCTATCCCTTTTCTAAAATTTTAATGACATAATTAGTGTGCTCGCGCTGTATCCCTACGGCTGCACATTGATGAGTTCTTTGAAATTTTGGAACAATGGCCGGAGATAGGTCTCCGGCTGATGGAATAGCAATCCAACACCGTCGATTGCAGCCACAATCAGATACACACATCTGCAGTGGCGCGGCAGTCGATTTATTTTTTTCACCTATAAAAACTAATAAATGTATGAAAACAAATTTTCTGACTCAATCCACACAAATCAATCAGGCCATTGAGGCCAAGAATCGCAAGGCTGCCGACCGTTCTCGGACGACAGCTGACCTTGCCGCGTCAAAACAAGGCAAAAGCATCGAACAGGAGATTACTGAAGTCTTCAACACACTCACCGCCAAGCCCTCTGACGGCACCATAGTGGTGATGGAGCGGCCGGCCAAAGGGAGGTCTCACAAAGGGAGCATCTCTATCTATATCCGCGAAGAATACAAGCGACAGCAGGAAGAGACGAGAGCCTACAACCTCTTGACGAAAAAGGGCGTTGACAGAGACAAGCTCCCCAAGCCTTACAGGGCCTATCCATTGCTGCGCTACGACTTCTATCCGAGAGTGGACTCTCCATCTCGCCTCGGCTCTGTGGCCATCTATGGCTCCAATGCTATGACCCAAGGAATTATCATCAAGAAGCGCCGAGTGCTCTTTGGACATACTGTAGTCCGAGTCGAAATTGAGTTAGGCATCAGCAGGCCTTTTGTTAATGTGAAGATAGCCTCCTAAGATGGCTGAGAATCACTTCTTGTGTGTTTAGTTCTTGTCTGCAAGAATTATTTTGTGTAATTTTGGCAGAGTGAATAAACTCTATTTTAACCATACACAATAAATGCCAATGAAAAAGATTTTCTTATTTCTTCTATCGTTAATGATCTCAATGCCGGCGCTATGGGCCGGGGAGGTCTCGTTCTATTTCCAGGATGGAGAGGAGGACGATTTTGAATTAGAGTATCCCTCAAGTTTCGTTTCCATCTGGAACAATACCGCCGACGAGCTTGTGGCCGTGCCTGAGGATATGGGCTATATGCCCTACACCGTTGATGGTGCCACCAACCTTAAGCTCTATCCCAACGACCTTGACTACGAACTCACAGTGAGTGTTGACGGGAACGAAGACATGTATATGCTTGAACAGGATGGAAACGAGTGGTATCTCACCCTCTTCGGAGAGGCCGACGGCCTTGAGGTCTACGTCAGAGTCTACCTTGCCGGACAGGCTCCCGGCGGCAACAACGGGCCGGCTGAAGTGACGATGGCGTTCAACGTCTCGGCAGCCGGCGGCAGCGGTATTGCCGACCCGGGGTCTCTGGTATCCATCAGCTATTTTGACCGCACCGCCTTTGTCAACGCCGATGTGGCTATAGCCGACAACTACGGCTCGGCATCAGTGGTCCCCGGCACCTCCTTCACCATCTCTCCCGCCGAGGGATATGCTGTCACCGACATCTCCACCTACAGCTTCGGCGTGGCATCTATCTCTCAGCCCGGCGAGGGGGACAAGGAGTGGTATGTGGCTGTCGACGAGTCGCCGGCCGATAGTTTCGCCTCATTTTTCATCACCGTTGACAAAGCTTCAACCGAAGAGCCGGGCGACGACCGCAGCCGCGATGCCTCCATCACTCAGATTGAGGCGCTCCGATGGAAGGTCAGCTGGAATGATTTTGACTTCATAAACGCCACCGACTCGGAGTATGACCGCAACTATGCCACCCTGCGCGACGAGGCCGGCACCGTCACCGTCCTCCACGCCAACCTCCACGGTCTTGAGAAC
>JAFLRW010000269.1 GCA_022511285.1 Duncaniella sp. | reverse complement strand
TACTGCAACAGCCGGCTGGTTGACATACTGCATCATTCCGTCGCGCTCCGACACTGTTGCTCGAATATAATTCTGCACGTGGCGCAGGAAAGCATTGATTTCATAGCTTATACAGTGAGAGTGTGTGACACTCCAAGAACCAAATAGGCCGATATTGAGATTGTTGCTGCTTTCGGGCCTGAGGGCGACGTTAGGCAACACGGTGGTGCCATTGCCGAGCAGTTCGCGCGAGAGCGGCAGACGCACGCTGTGTTCGTAAGACGCTTTTGCAGCAACTATCGGGCATATCGTGAAGCGCAGCCCTGCTCCCCCACCCTCATAATGCCTTGTGGCATGGGATGAGATAAGGTCGGCTCCGGTGACGGTGAAATTGTCGGTTTGTCTGATGGTTGCGGTGTTGACATACTCTTTGCCAAATGCCATAGCGCTAAGGCGGTCATCAAAGAATGACGCTGAGTAAGTGAGAGCGATGATCTGTTTGGTAATGACGTCGTTTGTAGGCTCAAATGTTGCGTCGACTTCATCAGCTCTGCGATTTCCTCTTCGATTGAGCAGGTAGTTGAGCGAAAGAGTGTGGGTGCGGGCGATTGTGTAATCGGCTCCGGCATTGAGAAGAGTCAGCGGGCGACGATATGTTCTGATGGTTTTAGCCTTTCCGGTCATTTCGTTTCCATTAGCCGGAATCCAGGTGCCATTCCAAGAGTATTTTCGATAGGCTGTGTCAACGGTCTCGCTATAATCCCAGGTGTGAGAGACGGTCAGGCGAGTGTTGAGATTATTCCATCGTTTGAGATATTGCACCGATGCACACCAGGCATCTGAGTGGCGTTCGGGTAGGCCATAAACTTTGTTTTGCATAGCGCCTGTCTGAATCTCCTTGTCAATCTTCGTGAAGGTGCCCGATATAAAAAATCTGTCGGCCCAGGGTGCGTCAGTGACACCGGCTTCAAGCCCTGCCGTGAGCGAAAAGAAACTGTCGTGATAGCGGTGGCGATTGGTGGTGATGTATTTATCCTGCTCATCGCTCCACACCTCGACACCTCGCATTAAATAATTGTTTTTCGAGTAGTTAAGTCCAAATGTCGGTCTTACTACTATGGCTGAGCCGGGGATGGCAAACTGACCGCTGATGTCAGCCGTGTGGGTGTTGAACGATCCGAATCCGTAGGCCGCGTCGAGGTATGACTTGCGATGGCGTTTGGTTATAATGTTGACAGCTCCTCCCAAAGCGTCGGAGCCGAGATGGGCGGGCACTACGCCCTTGTATAGTTCTACTCGATCAACGGAATTGAGAGGGATGTTGTCGAGATTCACTTCTCCTCCGCGTGAGTCAAGGGGGATGCCGTCAATAAAATATCTTACCGAACTGCATGAGAGTACGTTGATTGACAAGTCAAGGTCGGCCCCCATCCCACCCTGCCGGCGGACATTCACACCTGCCGAA
>JAFLRW010000268.1 GCA_022511285.1 Duncaniella sp. | reverse complement strand
TCTCAAATCCTGTGGAAGAGATCATCGACACTATCTGAAACAGCGGGTCGAGCGTCACAGACTTGAGACCCGTATAGCTGCCGATGGCAAAAATATTGATGATGAAAAGCAGATAGGACACTGCAATGACAAGGAGATAGATGCGAAACACATCGTTCTGCCACACAGATTTGAAGTCACGATTCACGGCCCGGTAAATGAGCGTGAAGCTCACTCCACCGATAAACATAAATACGGTCACCACGGCCTCGATATAGTCGGAGTTCCACACATAGAGTCCGGCATCCTTAGTGGCAAATCCGCCGGTCGACATCACCGAGAAGGCATAGCACAGCGAGTCAAACTCCTCCATGGGCCCAATCCAGAGCAAGCCGAACAGGATGAGGGTCAATGTGGTGTAAATAATCCAAAGGCTTTTGGCTGTCTGAGAGATGCGCGGGCGCAGCTTGTCGTGGGTGATGCCTGTCACCTCGGCATTAAACATCTGGATACCCCCCTGGGAGTTGAGCATCGGGAGCACGGCAAGAGTGAAGAGGATTATACCCATACCCCCAATCCACTGCATAAGCGAGCGCCAGAGCACAGCCCCGTGACTCATATGGTCAATGGAGAGCATTATTGTGGCGCCGGTGGTGGTAAACCCTGACATCGCTTCAAAAAACGCATCGCACACCCCCATTGGCTGTCTCTCCATAAGCATAAACGGCAACATCCCGAACAGCGAAAACACCACCCACACCATTGCCGTGAGCAGGAAGCCTTCGCGTTTCCCTATCGAGGGGGATTTAGGTCTGATGCCATAGGAGAGTGCTGCCCCGGCACCGAGAGTGACACCCGTTGTGATGAGAAATGCTTCCCAGTCGCGCTCGCCATACCACAGGCTTGTGGCTGTAGGCAAAAACAGGAACACCCCCTCGATGAGCAAGAGAAATCCTATCACCCTCAGAAGCACGGGGAAGTTAATAAACATTAGGCGTTGACGAGGTGCCGGCATAGAGGTGGATGGCTTCGTGTTTATGAAAAGAGTTTCTCAATTTTGTGAATGGCACCGTTGAGTGTGAACACCACCACAAGGTCGCCGGCCTGAATCAGAGTGTTACCGCCCACCAACAAGCCCTGGCCGTTGCGAATGAGGCCGGCTATGGTCATATCGCTCGGCAGCTTTAGGTCTTTGACCGCCGAGCGAGTTATCCTTGACCCCTCGAGAGCCACAATCTGGAGCACTTCGGCATCGGCCATCGCCATACACTTGGAGGTGGATGTGTCGCGGTCAAGGAGCATTTGGAAAATGCTCGCGGAGGCAAGGAGCTTTTTATTGATGACGGTGCCGATGTTGAGACCCTCGGCTTCTGATATAAACTGCAGGTTCTCCACCTCGGCGATTGTCTTCTTCACTCCAAACTCCTTGGCAGTGAGACAAGTGAGAATATTGCTCTCGCTTGAATCC
>JAFLRW010000267.1 GCA_022511285.1 Duncaniella sp. | reverse complement strand
TTGGCGGTCGAATCGGTATTCTATATTCCTCACGACACCCCGAAACCAATCGTCTCATTCTGGTGGATGCCGCCGGCATAAAGCCCCGCCGCACATTCACATATTACCGCAAAGTCTACACGTTTAAGGCACTGAAGTGGCTGATGTATCTTGCCCTCGGGCGGAAAGAGGCAGAACGGCGTCTTGACGCCCGCCGTGCAAAGGCCGGGTCGGCCGACTATGCCGCAGCGTCGCCGATGATGCGACGCATCCTCTCGCGCACTGTCAATGAGGACCTCACCTCACGGCTTCCCCTCATCAAAGCCCCCACATTGCTGATTTGGGGTAAACAGGACACGGCTACGCCTATGCGTGATGCCGAGACGATGGAGCGCCTTATCCCTGATGCGGGGCTGGTGGCGTTTGACGCTTGCGGGCATTATAGTTTCCTTGACAATCCGGCGGGTTTCAAGGCTGTTTTGACAAGTTTTTTGAACCATTAATTTCTTAATAGCTACAATATGTTTTGGCTATCGTATATAGTGCTGATTATCGCGGTTGTGGCCACGGGCGAGGAGCTGAAGCGCTGCCTTATGATGATGCAGCAGAACTCCTACCGCCCCGACCGTTATCGCCGATGGCTCGACCAATCGCAGGATTCCACCTCAGTGCGCAGGTTGTTGAGTGGCGCAGTGGTTTTAGCCTCCTTATCGACGCTCTCTGTCACGGCTCTGTCGGCGGCTCTTGTCGGAGTGGCGAGTGTGCTCAACTTCATATCGCTGAAGACTGCCGTTTATAAGAAGCCCCTTGTGTGGACTCCGAGAGTCAAACGCATCTACGGGACCATTATAGCGCTTGTGCTTATAGTTTTTGCCATTGTGTGCCTCCTGGCCTGCGGCCGGGAGCAGATTGTCGATTTCCTGATGGTGACGGCGCTTGCCTGCTACTGTTTTTCTCATCTCTTTGTAGTGGCGGCTGTGTGGATTCTCTCCCCTGTGGAGTCGCACATCAACAAGGGCTATTACAATGATGCCGCACGAATACTCAGCTCGATGCCCTCCCTCAAAATTGTCGGCATCACCGGCAGTTATGGAAAAACTTCCACCAAACATTATCTCCACCGCATCCTTTCGGAGCATTATGAGACTCTGATGACACCGGGGTCGTTCAACACTCCGATGGGAGTGATCCGCACCATCCGCGAGCAGATGAAACCCTACACCCAGGTGTTTATCTGCGAGATGGGGGCGAAGCAAAGGGGCGACATCAGGGAGATATGTGACATCGTGCATCCCTCCATGGGGATCATCACGGCTGTAGGGCCCATGCATCTCGAAACTTTCAAGAGCATCGAGAATGTGCAGAAAACCAAATTCGAGCTTGCCGACGCCATTCCCGCCGACGGCATGGTGGTGGTGAACAATGATTTTGCTTATTGCGCCAATCGAGAGGTGGGCAACACGGAATGCATA
>JAFLRW010000266.1 GCA_022511285.1 Duncaniella sp. | reverse complement strand
CCTGAAGCACCTCCGTATCCATCGGTAGCATCACATTGAGGGTCACATCGTCCTGCGGATCGATGATGCGGCGAGTCACCTCACGGTAACCGATACAAGAGAAATGGACCGTTACAGTATCCGTCTTGGCACACGACAGAGAGTATTCGCCCTCCAGGCCTGTTGTTGTTCCGATAGCAGTGCCGCCAATGCGCACTGTAGCAAACTCTACAGGCTGATTTTGAGAGTCAGTGATTTTGCCGTGAATCTTCACCCCGGGAGCTGCACACGCAACCCCAACGCTAAAGATGGCAAGGATGATGGATATGATGATTCGAAACATTAGCGCTCCTTCTTATATACAGATATATAACGGAATGCCGTCAAAAAAATTGCCTTATTCGGCTATGGGAGATACGAACCCGGCGCAATCAGCAGGGAATGCTAAATTGCGCCGGGTTGTTACTTGTGTGTGTGCTTGATAACTAATTCTATCAGCTGTTAGTCCACTTTTATAACGAGGAAGTTAGAGAGCTGCCAGAATTTGGCGGGGTCAGTGATTTTGATTACTTTCTGCCCTCTGACATCAACGATACGATAGGAATCTTCAGGCTGTGAGGTCTTAATTTCAACCTTATCACTGTGTGTGGGGATTTCAGTAAGGGTGCGCTTGTCGGCGGCAGTGAAGTAGGCCATATCAAAGTCGCCCTTCATAATCTTGGTTTTGCGAAGGAAACCGCTTTCGATGATTCCACGTTCCTTAAGCTCCTTATTGGTGCCGATGGCATAGTAGCAAGTGTTGAGTTCGTTAACGGCAGCCTGAGCAGCCTCTTCGGCTGCAACTTTGGCAGCCTCCTCGGCAGTAAGATCAGTGCGAAGAGAGTCAACACGCGTATTGAGGTCGCTGACGGTAGTGGTGAGCTCCTCAATCATAATGTTGGCGCTTGCAAGCTGATTAGTGAGGGTGGTGATTTCAGTGGCCTGCTCTGCAATCTGAGCTTTGAGATTGGAAATAGTGCGTTTGAGTGTAGAGTTTTCGCCACCAACTGCTTCGAGCTTCTTCTCAAGCTCGGCAAGGCGCTGACGGCGCTCCTGAAGGGCTTGTTGGATGGCAATCATATCATTGCGGATCTGCTCTTTGCGCGATGTTGATTCGCCATTGAGCGAGCCTGGCATAGATATGATTTTTTCAAGGTCTTTAATCTGAGCCATACCGTCAGAGATGTCGTTGACAAGGACTAACAGAGAGTCCTGAGTGGCGAGGGTCTCGCGGAGATCGCCCTTGAGTTGGGCATTCTGCTCTTCGGCCTGGCGGAGCTTGTCGCCGTTGCAGGCTGTGAGGAGTGTGGCAGCGAGGAGAGCTGCGGTTGTAATTTTTTTCATATTCTTAATTTGAGGGTTAAGAGTCTTTGTATTTATTTTTATGGATGCGCGTCCCTACAGCAGGGGCTCCCAATATTATAACGATTTCACCACGGGGAGTATTGTCGGTGAAGT
>JAFLRW010000265.1 GCA_022511285.1 Duncaniella sp. | reverse complement strand
GTCGTGCCTGGGCCGCCATCGAGCGTGGGAACGGCACGAGCGGCAGGCGGGCCGTGAACTCGTGGAGAGCGCGGAGGTTCATGGTGATGCCCGGGGCAATGTTGCCCCCGACATATATGCCGTCGGGGGTGACGAAATCGTAGGTCACGGCCGTGCCGGCATCGACCACGAGAATCGGGAGCCCCTTATGGTCGGCCCACGCCCCGACGGCCGCCGCTACGCGGTCGGCCCCGAGAGTCTGCGGTGTGGCATACTCCACACGCAGCGGCAGGGGAGTCTCCGGGCAGAGGCGCAGAGTGTGGGCGCAGATGTGGCGCAGATGGCAGACGACACTGACATCCTCGCGCGTCACCGAGCAGTATATAGCCCCGGCGAGCGGCCCCCGCCCCTCGATAAACTCGCTGATGCGCACCGGCTTAAGGGCCGGCTCCATGCGGAAGTCGACCAGCTGCGTGTCCTCCCAGAGAGCCATTTTGGCCTCAGAGTTGCCTTGATCAATAGTGAGATATAGCGACACTGTGTGGCAGAGAGTTATGGTTTTGACCCACAAAAGTAGTAATTAAACGGTAAAAAAACGCTAAAATTCACGAATTTTCACTTTTGCGGGACTCCCGAGGAATCATAACGGAAGTGTAGATGGTGAGCACCCCGCCGGCCATAGTGAAAGCGAGCCAATCGTTGCCGGGGAGGTCGAGAAACGTGAAAACGGCACCGGCGACAAAGATGAGCGCCGTCCATATCTCCATACGCTTCAGGCGCTTCACCCTCAGCGACGCCCCCGCGGGCGTGGGGTCGATGAACCGCGCCGCGAGGAGCAGAGCGGCCCCGGCGGCATAGAGCCATCCGAACCACTCACCGCCCAGGCGCAGCAAAGGGAGCGCAGAGGCGGCGAGAATGGCCAGCAGGCCGAGAGTGGAGAGCAGTGATGATGCTGAAGTGCGGGTCATAGGTGGGTGTGGGGGGGTAAAAGAGGAGAGGGATTATTCAAAAATATAGACATCCTCGTCGGGGCGCTGCATGTGGTATTGCTCGCGCACGATGCGCTCGAGTGTCTCCTTGTCGGTGTCGAGCGAGCGATTGAGTTGGCGATAATAGTCGAGAGTGTCCTGTGCCTCGGCGATAAGCACCTGGAGCTCGTCGATGCGCTGCTCCTGCCCGACGGTGCGGAGCAGAGAATTTTCATTGAAAAAAAGCACAACAGCCCCTACCAAGAGAGAGGCGAGAAGCGTGAGCGACAGATAGCGGCGACACCAGTCTAAAAGATTCTTCATATATTACACAAAAGGAGGGTTTTGACGGTGCAAAGGTAGTCACTTTTCGGCATAATAGGAGTAAATAGAGAGAGTAAAATTTGTCGGAGCGGGGAATTTGGGCTATTTTTGCATCAGAATATGGAAAGAATCATTTTTCTGACAGGATTCCCCGGGTGTGGCAAGACCACAATGGGCGAAGCCCTTGCGGCGCGGCATCGGGTGAGGTTTGTGGATCTGGACCGCTATATCGAAGAGCGAGCCGGGCTCACCGTGGCCGAAATC
>JAFLRW010000264.1 GCA_022511285.1 Duncaniella sp. | reverse complement strand
CGACGCCCTTCGGCTGCTCAACAGATATAGTTTTACAGCCGCCGACACACAGCGTGCCGAGGAAATGATTGCCGTCTCTCGTTCCGTGGTCGACAGGCATCTGCTCCGCGGCAGAGTCAGCCCGTATTATATGATGCTTCTCAAGCTACCTCAAAGCATTTCACGCGGCTTGCTCAAAATTGCCGACAGCATTAAGCAGCGAAGAAACAAATAGCCCATCACAGACACACACTTATGGTCAGCACGCAGGAAAACAGCTACCGCAACATTATCAAGCGGCTCTCGGCCTTCGGAGGAGTGCAGGTGTTCAATATCCTCATATCATTGCTGAGGGGCAAATTTGTGGCACTGTTTCTTGGACCCGACGGGATGGGCATATCATCTCTATTCGCATCGTCGACAGCCACTATCCAGCAGTTGAGCGGACTTGGATTAAGCCAATCTAGGGTCAAGGAGGTGGCGGCTGCCAAAGATTCTCCCGACAGGCTGAATCGCCTGGTCAAGATATGCCTTCGGCTGCTGCTCGGAGTGTCGGCACTCGGAGCCCTGATATGTGCTCTGCTTGCACCCCTATGGAGCCGACTTGCGTTTGGCAACGACTCCCAATCGCCAAACTTCATACTGCTCTCCATCTTTATAGCTCTCAGCACAGCCGGTGGCGGCTATCTTGCGCTGCTGCAAGGGCTGGGTGAAATAAAACGCCTGTCGAAATCATCACTCGTGGGCGGCACGGCCGGACTGCTTTTCGGAGTGCCCCTCTACTACTTTTATGGCATCGACGGTATTGTCCCGGCTATGCTTATACTCTCGCTATGCACATTTGCATTCTACTATATCTCCTATCGTCGTGCGTGGGCTTCAAGGCCTTCAGCCGCACTACCGACGGAGCCAATTGACTCTGTCGGGACGGAGAAAACAGGAAAAATAGTGCAGCGGCTCATCTCATTGGGATTGGTACTGCTCATCGGTTCGCTGGCAGGCACACTCACCAATTATCTGATAGTGCTCTATGTGCGCATCTATGGCTCTGTCGAAAGCGTCGGGCTGTTTCAAGCGGCCAACTCCATCACCAATCAATATATTGGCCTGGTTTTCTCAGCGCTTGCCCTCGACTACTTCCCACGGCTCTCTGCCGTGAGCAGCGACCCACAGCAGATGCGCGAGGTGGTCAATCGTCAGACCGAAGTGGTGATGCTCGTGGCTGCTCCAATCATAGCCCTACTCATACTTACCGCTCCGATAGTAATACAAGTGCTTCTGAGCAGCGAATTTCTCTGCATTATTCCACTGATGAGATGGCTCGGATTCGGAATGTTGATGAACGCTATTAACTTTCCTTTGGGTTACGTCTTCATAGCGCGCGGTGAGCGCCGGATATTTCTATGGTTAGAGTGCCTGTGGGGCAATCTATGCTGGATAGCGTGTAGCATTGCCGGCTACTATCTATTCGGATTAATTGGCCTCGGCATTAGCCTTGTGGCGCGAGGAGTGATTGACTCGGCTGTGTACATACTCATCTGCCGCCGGCGCTATGGATTTGCCTACTCGCGCAGCGCGGCTCGCGAAATAGCGCTCGCGCTTCTACTTTGCGGACTTTGCTTTGCAGCCTCGCTGGCGGAAACCTCCTGGAGCTATCCCG
>JAFLRW010000263.1 GCA_022511285.1 Duncaniella sp. | reverse complement strand
GCGTTATATTCCACGGTGTCTTCCATCACCTTGATTGGAGTCTTCGTGGCCACTACTGTGACCTCGCCAAGCAACTCGGAGGCCTCGCGCATCTCGATGGCGCCAAGACGCACATTGCTGCTCCCGACGCTGACATCCTGACGTGTCTCCGAATAGCCTATATACGACAGTGAGAGGATATATTTGCCTGATTTCACACCCTGAAGTCTAAAGCGCCCGTCGAGATTGGTCGTGACGCCCTTGACAAAAGCGCTGTCCTTGGCCGAAAGCAGTCTCACCGACGCTTCCATTAGCGGCTCGCCGCTGGCGGCGTCCTTGACGGTGCCGAGGATATCGGCCCCAAGCATATCGGGAATAATCAACGTGAAGAGCCCTAACAGTAACGCCGTGCGCAATAAACGTGTCATATCTTATTTCAGTTTTGCTTTAAGGATAGGGGTTATCTTTGTGATGACATTATCTATGACGATTGAAATCTGTAAAGGTTTAATCGAGAATTTTGTTAAAGTGTGTTTAAAATAGTGGCAAACTGTCAAAATTGCACAGAATTTGTCTTACCTTTGCAGGCATTAAAAATGCAACCTTTTCACACGCAGAGAGACAATGGAGATTCTCAAACACGAGTGTGGCGTGGCAATGATACGCCTGCTCAAGCCGCTTGAATATTACAAAAAAAAGTACGGCACGTGGGGCTATGGACTCGGAAAGCTCTATTTGATGATGGAGAAACAGCACAACCGCGGCCAGGAAGGCGCCGGTATAGGAGTGGTGAAGCTCCACGGACAGCCGGGCCACGAATATGTGTTTCGCGAGCGCGCCCTCGGAAAGGATGCCATCAGGGAGATTTTCGACACCGTCAACTCCACCCTGGCAGAATTCAATCTCACTGCGACATCCCCTGCCGACATCGAAGCCCACATCCCATTCCTTGGCGAGATTTATATGGGCCATCTCCGATACTCTACCACCGGAAAGAGCGGCATATCATACTGCCACCCTTTCTTGCGTCGCAACAACTGGCGCTCGCGCAACCTTCTGATGTGTGGCAATTTCAATATGACCAACGTCGACGCCATTTTCAATCAAGTGGTCAACCACGGCCAGCACCCGCGCATCTACTCCGACACAGTCATCCTCCTCGAGCAGCTCGGCGAGGCTCTCGACAAGGAAAATCATCGAATCTACCGCCAGTATCGCGACTCACTGTCCGACCCCCAGCTCACCTACACGATTGAGGACAATCTCGACATCCCGCGTGTGCTCCGCGCCACGGCCCCCGAATGGGACGGCGGGTATGTGATATGCGGAGCCACAGGCTCAGGCGACACTTTCTGCCTGCGCGACCGCCACGGCATCCGCCCGGCCTTCTATTACATCGACGACGAGATTGTCGTGCTCGCCTCGGAGCGCCCTGTCATACAGACCGTCATGGATGTCCCACGCCGCAGCGTCAGCGAACTCCCCCCCGGCTCAGCTCTCATTGTAGGCAAAAACGGCAAGATTTCCGTCACCGATGTGCTCGGCGAAGACCGCAACGAGCGCTGCTCGTTCGAGCGCATCTACTTCTCCCGCGGGAGCGACGCCGACATCTATCAGGAGCGAAAGGCTTTGGGCCGCAACCTTATGCCGCAGATACTCGAGGCCATCGACAACGACATCGCCAATACGGTCTTCG
>JAFLRW010000262.1 GCA_022511285.1 Duncaniella sp. | reverse complement strand
GTCAAGATAGTAGGCGTGTTCCCATACATCGAAAGTGAGCAATGGGTTCAGCCCTTTCGTGAGCGGATTGCCTGCATTCGGGGTTTTGACAATGTGGAGTTGAGCCTCCTTATCTTCTGCCAACCACACCCAGCCCGAGCCGAACAGCCCCACGCCGGCCTCCTCAAACTGCCGTTTAAACTCGTCAAAACTACCAAACTGATTGTCGATGGCTTGACGCAATCTCCCCACAGGCTCTTTCGCTCCGTCAGGGGAAAATGAAAAGAAATAAAATATATGATTCCAGGCCTGCGCTGCATTATTGAAGAGAGGGCCGTCTGACTTGCGGATTATATCCTCAAGTTCCATATTCTCATAGTCAGTGTCCTTGATAAGCCGATTTAGATTGTCGATATAAGCGCGCTCGTGTTTACCGTAATGATATTCAACAGTCTCGCGTGTGATAGCCGGAGCCAATGCATCGGCTGCGTATGGAAGTTCAGGAAGTGTGTAGATCATAATCGTTGAGTTTTTAGTTTGTTTTTATCTCTTAAACACTCCCCACACGCGAATAGTTCTCCACAAAAGAGTTAAAAATCATTTCATCGTCATTTTCTCCAAAATATTCGCCTGCTCATAGCGTATTATACACGGAAATACGCTAAATTTGTAGAAAATCAAGCATCTGTAATGATTATGGATTCCTGGAAACACAGCGACATTAATGTTGACAGTCTTTGGATGATTCCGGAGCGGGAGAAAAGTGGCAAGCACAAAAATGTTTATCACGGTAACTTTATACCTCAGATTCCTAATCAGTTAATCAGACGCTACACAAAGCCCGGCGACACCGTATTGGAGCTATTCTCAGGCAGCGGCACCACTCTGTTTGAGTGCGAAAGCCTTGCCCGAGACTATATCGGATTCGACATCAATGACTCAATAATCGACTATGTCAATCAGCAGATGGCTGATTGCACTGCAATCAATTATGCCGTCAGGAATGTGGATGTGACCGACCACACTGAGTTTGCCTCATCCCTCGAAGAGTGGATGACCCTGCATCATAAGCCTTGCGTTGATTTTATGATAGCCCACCCCCCGTATTTAGATATCGTAAAATTCACTGATGATCAGCGCGACCTGTCAAATATTGATGATACTGAAGAGTTCTTGAAAAAAATCACCCTTGCAGTCAGCAATGGGTTTGAGTATCTGAAAAAAAACGGCTATTTTGCCATCGTGGCCGGCGATGTTTATAAAAAAAGTGAAGTCATCCCACTGGCATTTCTCATTATGAATGCCATCCGTCTGACCCTTAAAGTGAAAATGAAAGGGGTTATTGTCAAAAACATTGAGGGAAACCGCGGGAAATTGGGCGCCCGGAACATTTGGAAGTATCGGGCTCTGAATAGCGACTATTTTCTGTTCAAGCACGAATATATTTTCGTTTTTAAAAAACTGTAAGATATGACCACTCACGTATTTGTCGTCACAGAACAGAGTTTTAAGGTTCATTTGGAATATCAGTTTGTCGGCACCGGCTCCAGGAATGAAGATGTTGATTTCAACGGACTCACTACTTCTTTAAAACACCATGCCACTGAGAACGGATTGGTTGGAATGATGGCTGACTTTAGTCGCGTGCGCAGGGATGATTATGTGATTTTTTATGTTCAGGCCTCCCCAAATATGGA
>JAFLRW010000261.1 GCA_022511285.1 Duncaniella sp. | reverse complement strand
GACATTTGGATGCACACATCATACATGCTTGACTCTCTGCAAAGTGGTGCAAAGTGTGCCCGCGAACGATATGAAAACTATAAAAAACAGCCTATCCGCTATCGTATGCCCAAGGGCTTCGACGGCAAATTGGCAAGCCGCGGCATTACTTTCAGTCGCAAAGGGCACGGCGACCGCGTCAAAGCTGCCATTATCCGCGAAAAGGGCGTAAATGGCGACCGCGAAATGGCCTACTCGCTCTATCTTGCAGGGTTTGACGTGAAAGATGTCCATATGACCGACCTTATGAGCGGCCGCGAGACGCTTGACGATGTGAATATGATAGTGTTCTGCGGTGGGTTCTCTAACTCCGACGTGCTCGGTTCTGCCAAAGGTTGGGCGTCGGGGTTCAGGTATAATGACAATGCCCGCACCGCTCTTGAACGATTCTATAAGCGTGAAGACACCCTCTCGCTCGGCATCTGCAACGGTTGCCAGCTGATGATTGAGCTCGGACTCATCAATCCCGAACACGAGAAGAAGACACGTATGCTCCACAATGATTCTCATAAATTTGAATCGCAGTTCCTCGGGCTGACCATTCCGGCCAATCCATCGGTTATGCTCGGTTCACTTGCCGGCAGCAAATTGGGAATATGGGTGGCTCACGGCGAGGGCAAATTCCATCTTCCCCTCCCGCTCGAGAACTACAATGTGGTGGCAAGATATAACTACAACGCTTATCCCGCTAATCCTAATGGCTCGCGCAGCGCTGTGGCCGGCATCTGCTCCGCCGATGGCCGACACCTTGCAATGATGCCTCACCTCGAAAGAGCAATCTTCCCCTGGCAGTGCGGATTCTATCCCGCTTCGCGCCGCACGGATGAGGTGACCCCGTGGATTGACGCTTTCATCAATGCTCGTAAGTGGGTAGAAGAGCGTATTGCAGCTAAATAACTGAATAAATCAAATCTTACATCATTAAAATATACCAAAAATCCTTAACTATGAGTCTTAACATCATTGTGCTCGCCAAGCAGGTGCCCGACACCCGTAACGTGGGCAAGGATGCCATGAAAGAAGACGGCACAATCAACCGTGCAGCGTTGCCCGCCATCTTCAACCCCGAGGACCTCAATGCTCTCGAACAGGCACTCCGCATCAAAGATGCCAATCCCGGCTCTACTGTGACACTACTCACAATGGGTTTGCCACGTGCTTCCGAGATTATCCGTGAGGCTATCTATCGCGGAGCCGACACCGGCATTGTACTGACTGACCGCGCTCTTGGCGGCGCCGACACTTTGGCCACATCGTATTCACTTGCCCAAGCAGTAAAGAAATTCGGCAATTTTGACATTATTCTCGGCGGCCGTCAGGCCATCGACGGCGATACTGCTCAGGTTGGCCCCCAGATAGCTGAAAAACTCGGCATCCCGCAGGTCACCTATGCAGAGGAGATCATTGACCTTAAAGACGGATATGTGACCGTGAAACGTCGTCTCGAAAATGGCGTAGAAACCGTCAAAGCTCCGCTCCCCTGCGTGGTGACTGTCAATGGCTCGGCAGCGCCTTGCCGTCCGCGCAACGCTATGAGAGTGCAGAAATTTAAATATGCAGCTTCTCCCACTGAGACCGCCGCTCTCACCCCTGAGCGAAAGGCTCTGCTCGAAAAACGCCCCTATCTTAACCTTCAGGAGTGGAGCGCAGCCTACGTTGACGCCGATC
>JAFLRW010000260.1 GCA_022511285.1 Duncaniella sp. | reverse complement strand
CTCGCTCGCCACTTGAGACCCTCCCTACTCGCTCCTTCGGACCATTCTCGCTCACTCCTTGAGGCCCTCCCTACTCGCACCTTAGGACCATTCTCGCTCACTCCTTGAGGCCCTCCCTACTCGCACCTTGGGACCATTCTCGCACATGCATTGAGACCTTCATTGAATCCGTCTGTGAAACAAAAACACAAAAAATCTCAATATTGTCCTAAACGTTTTTGGAAAAAAAGAAAAAGGAAGTAGAAAACTAAGGCAAAAATGACTACCTTAGTAGCGAGCTACCAACTCTTCTACTTCCCATGGCAAATATAACACTTTTCGCGCAAGTAATAGGGCAACTCCCCAAAGAAAATATCCGCAAAATTATCCGAGAGGCCGGCACAGACAAGCATTGCAAGGGCTACAATACATGGAGTCAGCTGATTAGCATGATGTTCTGCCAGTTTTCAGGCTGCGACTCAGTCCGCGACATCTCCAACGGATTAAAGTCGGCCACAGGCAACCTCAACCACCTTGGCATAAGCCGCGCCCCCTCCAAGTCGACAGTGGCCTATCAGAACGGAAATCGCGATAGTTCAGTGTTCCGCGACACCTTTTATATGCTGTTCAATCATTTCGGACAGCAGAGCCGCAACCAACGCCGCAAGTTCCGTTTCAAGATGCCTGTAAAGATGCTTGATTCGACATTGGTGTCGCTTTCTCTGTCTCTGTATGACTGGGCGCACTATCGAACCAAAAAGGGGGCGGTTAAGATGCACACGTTGCTTGATTACGACTGTCTGCTACCTGAATTTGTGAATATTACCGACGGAAAGGTCTCTGACAATAAAGCCGCTTTGGATATTCCCGTGGCGCCGCACAGCGTCGTTGTCGCCGACCGTGGCTATTGTGATTATGGATTGCTCAACCATTGGGACAGCAACGATGTGTTCTTTGTGGTGCGTCATAAGGACAACATCCGCTATCGGACCATTGAAGAACGGCCTTTACCTGAAAAACACGCTCAAAACGTGCTTATCGACGAGGTGATTGAATTTGAGTTAGATGAGGCCCGGAAGAAATATCCGGGGCAACTCCGAAGAATTGCCGTATGGAACGACGAGCACGGTTATACCTTGGAGATTTTAACCAACAATATGACGTTGGCGGCTTCAACGATAGCCGCTTTATACAAAGCCAGATGGCTTATCGAGGTGTTCTTCCGCAACCTAAAGCAAATTCTGCGTATAAAGAGTTTTGTCGGCACCTCGCGCAACGCCGTTGAGATACAGATATGGACAGCCCTCATCACAATGCTTGTTTTAGTGTGGCTTAAGCATATCGCAAAGTATAAATGGGCCTTGGCTAACCTTGTCGCATCACTTAGACTCAATACTTTTACCAAAATCGATCTTTTCAAGTGGCTCGACGAGCCCTTTTCGCCTCCACCCGATCCCCAAAATTTTGACTACAGGGGTTGATTTTCTAATTTACTGTCTATATTGACCCTGAAAAATTATTTAGGACAATATTGTATTTATATCGATTATAATCATTATCTTCTTCAAGATCGTCGTCAAAGGTCACTCTCGGAGGCTGGCCGTTCCAATTGTGGGTCGTTTCGTGAAGCCCCGGGCCGAATCGGAGTATAATAGGCCCAACGCGAATTTCCACCAAACTTAGGGAAAATTCGCGTGGGCCTAAAGATTTTAGCTCAACTTCGGAGTGCAATTAAAATTGCAGACTCCCTCGGTTGAACT
>JAFLRW010000026.1:11503-14820 GCA_022511285.1 Duncaniella sp. | reverse complement strand
GTATCTCGCAAATCTCCTCAAAGTGAGTGTAGAGGAAGTTTTCCTCGTTGTGGAGCACAGCCCAGCGGGTCATAATGGAGCCTCCGCGGCTCACTATGCCGGTAAGACGCTCCTTGACCAAATCGGCGTGGACACGAAGAGCGCCGGCATGGATTGTAAAATAGTCAACGCCCTGTTCGGCCTGTTCGATAAGAGTGTCACGATAAATCTCCCAAGTGAGGTCCTCCACACGTCCGTTAACCTTCTCGAGTGCCTGATAGATAGGGACAGTGCCCACGGGAACAGGGCAGTTGCGGATAATCCATTCGCGTGTCTCGTGGATATTATCGCCGGTGGAGAGATCCATCAGAGTATCACCCCCCCAATAACAACTCCACACAGCCTTGCTCACTTCCTCCTCAATGCCCGACGAGAGCGCTGAATTGCCAATATTCGTATTAAGTTTCACAAGGAAATTGCGCCCGATAATCATAGGCTCAGCCTCCGGATGATTGATATTTGCAGGAAGGACGGCACGGCCGGCAGCAATCTCCTGACGCACGAATTCCGGAGTGATATGTGTGGAAATGCCCAAGGCCTCGGCATTACAGTTTTCGCGGATGGCCACATACTCCATCTCGGGGGTGATGACACCGCGGCGGGCAAGAGCCATCTGAGTGATAGCCTCGCCATTGCGAGCACGGCGGGGAGCATAGCGATGGGCAAAACGGATGGCATCAAGCCCTGAATCAGCTTCACGCTGGCGGCCATAGTCAGACGTGATGGCCGGAAGCTGCTCGATATCGGTGCGTTGAGCTATCCACTCCTCACGCAAACGGGGTATTCCGGCATTGATGTCAACTTTCACGGTCGGGTCTGTGAAGACTCCGCTCGTGTCGTAGACATAGACAGGAGCATTTTCAGTGCGCACACCTTCGCCGGTGACAGTTGGCGTTAAATTGACGCGGCGCATAGCCACACGAATGGGATGGATGCTGCCGGGAATATACACTTTCTCTGACCCGGGATAAGAATTGACGTCAATATTTTCGATTTTCATATTACACGGTATGATTTTAAAGGTCAAGGAATGCTGTTAGAGGGCTTGTAGCAGAGGCTGACGATGCTATTGAGCCAAGCCCGGCAAGATATGCCTTGCGCCCTGCCTCAACGGCAAGACGGAATGCCACGGCCATCTCTACGGGATTGCCTGCAACTGCAATGGCCGTATTGACAAGGACTGCATCCGCGCCCATTTCCATAGCTTCTGATGCATGTGACGGTGCGCCAAGTCCGGCATCAATCACCACAGGCACACGGCTCTCGGCTATGATTATCTCAAGGAGGTCGCGGGTTTTCAACCCCTTGTTGGTGCCGATGGGAGCGCCGAGGGGCATCACGGCAGCTGTGCCGACATCTTCAAGACGCTTGCATAGCACAGGGTCGGCCTGAATGTAGGGCAACACCTTAAACCCTTGCCGCGCAAGCACCTCTGTGGCCTTGAGGGTCTCCACAGGGTCGGGAAGCAGGTATTTGGGATCGGGATGTATCTCAAGTTTGATAAAATCCGTGCCGAAACAGTCTCTGGCAAGATTGGCGGCGAGGACTGCCTCCTCGGCATTGCGCACACCCGAAGTGTTGGGGAGCAGCTGCACGTGGTCGCGGTTGATATGGGCCAGCATATCATCCTCCTCCTCGTGTTCCATATCTATGCGCTTCATGGCCACAGTAATCATCTCGGAACCGCTTGCAATGATAGATTCAAGCATCAAGGCGTTGCTCGAAAACTTTCCGGTCCCGACGAAGAGGCGCGAACTGAAATCCCGGCCTCCAATGGTGAGAATGTCTTTCATATATTGTATAGGTGTAATTGTCTTATTTCTGAAGAATATCGACGACCTCTGCCGTGTAGCCGACAGGGTCAGGAGCATTAATAATGGCGCCGCTCATAGCAATTCCATTGACGCCGGCGGAAATCAGCAGCGGAATATCCTCGACGGTGATACCTCCGATGGCTGCAACCGGGAGCTCGATGCCTTCGGCCCTAATCCGGCTCAGAATAGCCGTGTATCCCTCCACGCCGAGCAGAGGAGACAAGCGCGACTTTGTGGAGGTGTAGCGAAACGGACCAAGACCAACGTAATCAACATCCAATCCACGCAAGGCAAGTATATCCTCGGCCGTATTGGCTGTCACGCCGATGATAGCCTCGGCACCCATCAATTCACGTGCCTCACGCGGCGGCATATCGTCTTTGCCGAGATGCACACCGTGGACTCCCATCTCCATCGCAAGCTCCACGCGGTCGTCAAACACAAGGAAGGCATTTGCCTCTTTGCAGAGTGGAATAATATCCGCAGCCACTGCGCGGAACTCCTCGTCCGATGCATCTTTGAGGCGCAACTGTATCCATCGGCAGCCCCCTTCGAGTGCCATCTGCACCTCCTCGGTTATTGTCCATCGGGAGGAGGGATGGGTGATAAACATCAACATAATAAACTGATTGTATTGGTTGCAAACTCTTTAACATCGCTCACACTGCCGGTCCACGGAATGGCGCCGAGCATTGCCGCTCCGGCATATCCGGTTTCTCGCAGAGTAGGAAGCGACTCAGGTGTGACCCCTCCAAGCGCCACCACCGGGGGAACCTGAGGGACAGAGCCAAACTCACGGGCACTGTAGCCCGGCTTGGATATGCTGTCGAACACCGGACTGAGAGTGACATAATCATAACCGGCAACACACATTGACACCTCTTCAAGCGAGTGGCAAGAGCGGCTGACCACCCCACTCCACTGATTCGGGAGCGCTGATAGGCGTGAGTTGAGATGGACACCTCCTGCTCCGAGCTCTACAGCCGCCACAGGGCAGCTGTGGAGCGAGACGTGTGAGAGCAACTCTACGGGGATGACACGGAGCAACGACCGCATATCATCCTCTTCAAACTGTGGATGACGCAGATGCACCCTATCCCATCCGGCCAAGATTATCGCCTCTATTTTGGCACACTCATCGGCCACAGGAAACTCCGGAGTAATGGCTATAAGGATAAATCTTTTATTATCCGCCATAGAACGCCTTTATTATCACTATTTTGTCGCCAGCGGCAAGTATATGCCCCGCACGGCTTGCTGCCGGCACCACAGAGCCATTGACCGCCGTGGCCACACCGGAAGCCGGAAGATTACGTCCGGCAAGCGCGTCGGCAAGCGTAGCTCCCTCCGGGAGCGTGAGAGGAACATCGTTGACAGTTACGTTCATCGTTTGAAATTGTTAACTCTTGGATTAAAATTTTTGAGACGTCGGGGAGAGAAAAAATGATTGACCGGTCCGTGGCC
>JAFLRW010000026.1:0-11493 GCA_022511285.1 Duncaniella sp. | reverse complement strand
GTCACGAAAGCACCTGCTTCAAGTGCACGAGTGACATACAGTTTGCCCTGCGACACGGCATCTTCGAGATCATAGCCGAGCGCCATATATGACGCAATGGCTGATGACAGCGTACAACCGGTGCCATGCGTGTTGCGGGTATGGACAGCGTCGGCCCTTAACGTTATCACATCGCGATGAGGCATGAACAGGAGGTCTGTTTTATGCTCCAAGTCGGACTCCGAATCACCACCCTTGATTAACACAGCCTTACATCCGGCTGCCAAGAGCGCCTCGCCCTGTCTCAGAGGGTCAGTCTCGCCGGTGAGGGAACGTGCCTCCATGACATTGGGAGTAACAAGAGTGGCAATCGGGAATATGCGCGACGTTATTATGTCTACCGCATCCTGCTCCAACAACACCGACCCAGAGGTGGACACCATCACGGGATCGACAATCAGAACCGCAGGTTTATACTTTTCAAGAGCATCAGCTACGGCCGATGCCACCGCGCCATTGGCAAGCATACCAATCTTCACTGCAAGAGGCTGAATGTCAGCATACACAGCATCTATCTGCGCGTTCACCATTTCAGGCTCCACCGTCGCCACAGCCTCCACTCCGACTGTGTTCTGCGCCGTTACGGCCGTAATCACAGTCATAGCATAACAGCCTATAGCCGATATCGTTTTTATATCTGCCTGAATCCCTGCGCCTCCACTCGAATCGGAGCCTGCTATGGACAACACTGGAAAATATGTTCTCATTTGTTCCTTTTTATTTATCCTCTAAAGGGTGCCGAGATGAGAACATAACGGATGGCCCAACACTGCATACGAGCCGACAATCCCTGCGGCGGTACTAACCGCATCAGGTTCCGAGGGTATCATCTCAGCGACATCATTGCCGCACCCCTTTGTCACTGCAAAAATAAAAAATTCTTCCCGTCCGTGCAAAATAAATTATGAAAATGTAGCGTTTTTCAGGTATGAAACTCACCTTCCTTGTCCCTCCTTGCTATGACAATGCGCAGCCTGCTGAACGGTCGGCAGGATGCACTCGCATTGTCTATCCGATGATTAACATTTACGAACTCACAGCAGCAGCCGCTCTCCGTGAAATCGGAGGACACACTGTCTGCTATGAAGACTTCGTTTTCGAAGGGACCGGGAAAGCTTCTGAACGCCGTTTCGAGGAATTTCTGAGTGGCGACACTTCCGACGCCTATCTAATCTGGACCGTCAATCTTTCGCTTGAGAGCGACATCCACGCCATCAGCGTTATCCGGGCCTATCACCCCAACACGCCGGTGATTGTTTCCGGCCCCGGCGCCACATATTTCTTTCAAAAGATTCTTAAAGAGACCTCAGGCGTATATATAGTGCGCGGCGAGCCCGAATTGACTCTATTGGAGCTAACAGCAGCCCTTGGCAACGGCAATTCTCTCGCGGAAATCAAGGGAATTTCGTTTCGAGGAGAAAATGGCGAGATAGTGTCCACCCCGCCTCGCCCGCTCAACACTGACCTTGACGCCCTTCCTTTTCCCGCCCGCGATCTGTTGCGCGATCGTGTGTATCACAATCCGAAGTTGAAGACCGGACCCTACACCACAATGTTCACGTCGCGCAACTGCCCGTTTCAGTGTATCTATTGTGTCCCTTCTTCTCTGACTTTTGCCCGTGAGATAGAGTTTCGTCGCGACCATCCCGGACGTAAACCCACCATTGGATTCCGCTCCATCCAGAGCATCGAGTGCGAGATAAACATGCTCGCAGTCCAGGGGGTTAAAGCCATCGGATTTATGGACGACAATTTCATTTGGAACGAACAACGCACTCGCTCCATTTGCGACATTCTACGTCGCCACGGCATTGTATGGGGATGTCAGGCAAGAGTCGATGCAATCACCCCTTCTATTGCTAAAATGCTGGGCGAGAGCGGATGCCGTTATGTCGATCTCGGAATTGAATCTTTTGACGATGACATTCTCGCCTACATTAAGAAAGGAATTAAGGTGGCCGACATATATCGCGCTGTGAAGTTGCTCAAAGAACACAACGTTCCGGTGAAGCTTAATGTGCTGATTGGAAGCAGTCCGTTAGAGACTCGTCACACTATAAACCACACACTGCGCGAAGCAAAAAGACTTGATGTCGACCAAGTGATGTTCAACATCGTTTCCCCATTCCCGGGCACTGAATATTATGAAATATGCAAGGAAAACGGTTGGATTAAAGGAAACGAGTACCGCCCGACCGATGTGCAGCACGAGTCAATCCTTGACCTTCCTCATATATCATCCCGGGAGATGGAACGATTGCTCATGCGCAACAATCTCAGCTATTTCCTTTCTCCGAGATTTATATTCAAGCAGCTGCGGCGTTTCTCCTCGTGGAGCGAGTTTGTTGCCTCTGCCAAAGCTTTAAAGCTTAAATTGTTCCACTGATATTTCTCCATCAAAGCCTGTGGAACTGTCCGTAATCGTGCTTACCTGCAATCAGCGAGCCTACACTCTGCGCTTATTTGAAACACTGGCTCCATATCTGCGTCAATACCCCTCTACCGAACTTATTCTGATTGACAACGCATCGACTGATGACACCATTGAGGCCGTCAGAGCTATGGCCCTCCCACACCATCAGATTGACATTATCCGCAATGAGCGCAATCTTGGGGTGGCTGCTGCTCGCAACATTGGGCTACAACGCGCCAAGGGCGATTTTCTTCTGATTCTTGACAACGACACTGAAGTGACTCCCCACGCCATACGCGGCCTCATAGACTATATGAACTCCAACCCTGACTGCGGAGTCTCCGCTCCGGCTCTCCGTTCACCCGACGGCGATCTGCAAATGAGCGCAAAACCGTTTCCGGGTTTGGGGATAAAAGTCAACCACCTGATCAGGCGAGGCGTAGTTTCCGCCTCCGAGATTAACGCCATGCAGTCTCCCCACCCGCTTTACGTCATCGGAGCCTGCCAAATGATTAGGCGCAGCGCCCTGGAAACTGTAGGATTGCTTGACGAACGAATCTTTTACGGGCCGGAGGATGCTGATTTCTGTATGCGTGTAGCAGCATCGGGATTCACCATTGACTATGTGCCATCCCTGAGCATTGTCCACCATTGGCAACGCGCCACGTCGCGCTCACCCTTCTCGCGCCTTTCTTTGCTCCACTTCCTGGCCTTGATTTATTTCTATATCAAGCATCGTCGCTTGTTATAGATTTATCATAGCGACCCAACTACAAGACATCCCAGGCCCACCATTAAGATGGTGAGATCTATGAGCTTGAGGCGAATATTGGTTTCGTGAAGGGCTATGAATCCGTAGAAGAACGACACAATGACGCTGCCGCGTCGAATCATCGACACCACTGCAATCATCGACCCATCAAGCGATAGCGAATAGAAATATGCAAGATCAGCCACAGTGAGGAACACCGATATCAGCGGTATAGACCATCGCCATTTCAAGCGTGTCCGTCCGTGCTGAAGACGCAGCATTATCCCCACAGTCACACCCATAATCACCATCTGATAGAGCGAATACCACGCCTGCACCTCAAGCGGCTCAAAGCGAGTCATCAAAAACTTATCGTAGAGGGCACTCACTGCGCCAAGCGAGGTGGCTCCGATAGCCATCCACACCCACCGGCTGCTACGGAGCGAGAACCCCTCCTTGCCACCCACTCTACTGATGAAGAATAGCGACCATAAGCCTAACGCTACGCCGGCCCACTGCCATCCATTGAGATGTTCGCCAAATATTACCAATGCCCCCACAAGCACCAACACCGGGCGCGAGGCATTGACAGGCCCGGCAATAGTGAGCGGCAAATGCTTTATCGAGGCATAACCCAGCAGCCACGAACTTAGCACTATCAGACTTTTCAGCAATATGTATGCGTGGCCCTGCAAAGACCCGCCCATTCCATAATTGCCTTGCGACATAAGCAGAGCGCCAAAGAGAGTGTTAAGAAAAAGCACACCCAACACATTGTTGCCGTCAAGCGACAGCTTTTTCATCACATCATAAAAGCCCAGACATAGTGCCGACACTATCGCAAGCAATACCCACATATTTCAGCGAATTTGTCAGATTCTTAATCTGCCGCTTCGACAGGCGCAAGCTTATTGGCCATAGCTACTGCCTTTGTTATATGGTCGCAGATATGGTCCGCACCGATAAGTGCATCTATTCCGGCCTGTTCAAGCGAGTGGCGAACGTTTTCTTTCACACCCGAGAGCACCACGTGGATATTCTCTTCGTGCGACGATTTTATGAGCATCTCAAGGTTGTGTATGGCAGTGGAATCGATAAACGGCACCTTGCGCATACGTATGATTCTCACCTTCGGCTTTCGTCCGAGGGTGGTACGCATCATCTCGTCAAACTTTGTAGCCACACCGAAGAAAAACGGACCGTCTATCTCGTAGACGCTCACTCCGGGATTCACGTTGAGCACTTCGTGGACCGTAGTCTCCGAGCCCTCGGCTATGTCAAGCTGCTGCGAATAGACTTTTATCTCCGTATTTTCCATCACACGACGCAGGAACAGGATGATGGCGAGCATCAGCCCCATCTCGATGGCTATGGTGAGGTCGAAAATCACAGTGAGCAGGAATGTGACCGCCAGCACCGAAATATCGCTCTTCGGAGCGTGGAAAATACCTCGGATTGTGCGCCACCCGCTCATATTATAAGCCACCACTATCAGCACTGCCGCCAAGCACGACATAGGCACCAAATTGATGAGCGGCATCAGGAAGAGATAGATAAGGAATAGCACCACGGCGTGGATTATACCAGCCACCGGAGTGCGACCGCCATTGGTGATATTAGTCATTGTACGGGCTATGGCACCGGTGACGGGAATACCGCCGAAGAAAGGCACGATGACGTTAGCCATGCCCTGCCCGATAAGCTCCGTGTTGGAATTTGTGCGCGAGCCTGTCACACCGTCGGCCACTGTGGCCGAGAGCAGACTCTCGATAGCGCCAAGCATTGCAATGGTAAAAGCCGAAGGGAGCAGACGATTGATATTGGCCATAGTCAACTCAAAGCCGTGAGGCTCGGGAATATCAGTGCTGAGCGAGCCGAATCGGTCGCCGATAGTCTCGACATCTACTCCCGGGATGAGCGACACCACCGCTGTCACCAGAATAATGGCAATAAGGGCGCCCGGAAGCCGACGAGACAGTCTGGGTGTCAATAATATGATTGCAAGCGAGGCCAAACCGACACTCAGTGTAGCCCAGTCAACATTCCCGAAATTCGAGAGATAAACGCCCCATTTCGGGATAAACTCGCTCGGCACATTTTTGAGCCCAAGCCCAAAGAAATCATTAATCTGCGTGGAGAAGATTGTGAGGGCGATACCGGCGGTGAACCCAACAACAATGGGATAGGGAATAAATTTTATCACTGTGCCGAGTCGAAACACTCCGAGAGCTATCAATATCAGTCCGGCCATAAACGTAGCCACCGCAAGCCCCTCAAGACCATAGTTGGCTATTATGTTATAGACTATTACGATAAACGCGCCTGTGGGGCCACCTATCTGCACCGTACACCCACCCAATGCCGACACTATGAAACCGCCTATAATCGCTGTAATAAGGCCCACAGTCGGACTCACGCCGGATGCGATACCAAATGCGATGGCAAGAGGAAGGGCCACGATGCCCACAACGATACCGGCCACAAGGTCTGTCTTAAACTGCGCCGATGAATAATGACTCAAAGCCGAAAACAATTTCGGCTTAAAGTCAAGAGGTCCTGTTAGATTCATCTTTATTTCCTTAATAATACACCTAATTGGAGCCGCAAAATTACTAATTTTTCCGCACCCGACAAAATCTAAATCCCGGGGCAATCTGCCAACACTTCGGATTTTGTATAACAACAAGCCTTGTCCCACAAGAAAGACAAGGCTTGTTGTTAGAGATATTTCTCCGTCGTCACTCCCACTCGATTGTGGCCGGGGGTTTGGAGGATATATCGTAGCAGACGCGGTTGACGCCGCGAACTTTATTGATGATATCGTTGCTCACCTTGGCAAGAAACTCATACGGAAGGTGTGCCCAATCAGCCGTCATAGCATCGGTCGACGTCACGGCCCTCAGAGCCACGGCGCGCTCATAAGTGCGCTCATCGCCCATCACACCGACACTCTGCACCGGCAGCAGGATGGCTCCGGCCTGCCACACCTTGTCATACAGCCCATAGTCGCGAAGCCCTTGGATAAAAATATCATCGGCATCCTGGAGTATGCTCACCTTCTCGGGAGTAATGTCGCCGAGTATGCGCACAGCCAATCCGGGGCCCGGGAATGGATGACGCTTGATAAGGTGTTCCGGCATCCCGAGCTGACGCCCTACGGCTCTCACTTCGTCCTTGAAGAGAAGTCGCAGCGGCTCGCAGAGTTTGAGATTCATTTTCTCCGGCAGCCCGCCCACATTGTGATGGCTCTTTATGGTAGTGCCGGTGATTGACAGACTCTCAATACAGTCGGGATATATAGTGCCTTGGGCAAGCCATTTCACGTCTGTTATCTTATGGGCCTCTTCATCAAACACGTCAATAAATCCCTTGCCTATAATTTTGCGCTTACGTTCGGGATCGGTCACTCCAGCCAATTCGGCGAAAAATTTTGCCGAAGCATCAACACCGATTACATTGAGGCCGAGACATTCATAGTCGTGGAGCACATTGCGAAACTCGTTCTTGCGCAGCATTCCGTGGTCAACGAAGATGCAGGTGAGGTTCTTCCCTATGGCGCGATTGAGGAGTACGGCCGCCACTGATGAGTCAACGCCTCCGCTAAGTCCGAGCACCACCTTGTCTTCGCCCACCTGCTCACGCAGTGCTTTCACAGTTGAGTCGATAAACGATTCGGCACTCCAGTCAAGCTTACCGCCACAGATATCAGCCACAAAGTTGCGAAGCAACTGAGTGCCACACTCTGAGTGGTAAACTTCGGGATGGAACTGTACGCCCCACGTCTGCTCACCCTCAACTCGATAGGCCGCCACACGCACCTTATCGGTCGAAGCCACTACAGAGAAGGTGTCGGGTATTGACGTGATAGTGTCGCCGTGACTCATCCACACCTGTGAGCCGGCATCTATGCCGCGCATCAAAGGGTCTGTGCTATTGACGGATTGGAGATGCGCACGTCCATACTCTCGCGACGGGGCCGGCTCCACACTGCCGCCCGATGTATAGGCAATAAATTGTGCGCCATAGCAGATGCCAAGCACCGGCAGCTCCCCTCTGAGCCGGTCAAGCTCAGTGCGAAACGCCTTCTCATCATAAACGGAGAAGGGGGAACCCGACAGTATCAAACCTATCACTGACTCGTCGCCATAAGGAAACTTGTTGTAGGGAAGAATCTCGCAATACTCGCCCAACTCGCGCACACGACGGCCTATAAGCTGTGTGGTCTGCGACCCGAAGTCGAGAATGATTATTTTTTCCTGCATATCGTTAATATTGGTATTGTGTGTGCAAATTTACGCATTTTTCATCAGAAAATCCGTAACTTTGCATCATAATCAGGAATTTTTTACTCTCTGTTTATGAAAGAGGCTCGTATATCAGTGACATTTCTGCTGCTCGCGGTGACCTTCTGCATTTGCTTGACTATCAGCAATCTTATGGAGATTAAGACCGTCGACCTCGGTCCGCTCACCATAACAGCCGGAGTCATTGTGTTTCCACTATCCTACATTCTCAATGACTGCATAGTCGAGGTGTATGGCTTCTCCAAAGCCAGGCTTGTGATATGGCTGGGATTCGGAATGAATCTTTTAGTGACTCTACTCCTTCAGATTGGAGTATGGCTCCCGGGCTCCCCCTCCTGGCAAGGTCAAGAGGCCTTTGAATTGGTCTTCGGGGCTGTCCCTCGCATATTGGCCGCCAGTTTTGCTGCATTCCTGTGCGGCTCGATGGTCAATGCATACGTTATGTCGCGTATGAAACTCTCTACAGCCGCAGGACGTGGATTTTCGCTTCGCGCCATTGTGTCTTCGCTATGGGGCGAGGGGATTGACTCTCTGATTTTCTTCCCGCTCGCCTTTGCCGGGACTCTCCCTTGGGCTCAAATTGGAGTGCTGATAATCACCCAGACTCTCCTTAAGACCGCTTATGAGATTCTGATTCTCCCCGTGACTTTGAAAACCGTCAAGCGATTGCGAACCATCGAAGGAGGCGATTGCGCCGAAGCACCAAAATCCTACAAATGGTGGAAAATAAATGAACTCTAAAATCAACAACAACATCTTCGAGGGTGTCACGTGGGTATGGTTTGACCTCGATGACACCGTTATCGACTTCCACGCCAACTCCCGAGCAGCGCTCGCCGCTCTCTTTGACCGCCAAGAGTTGATATCCTCAATGTTTGTTTCGGAGGATGAGTGGGCTCAGAGATACATGTCACACAACCTCTCGCTATGGGAGCGTTACACTCGCGGCGAAATCACGCAGGAATTTCTGCGCATTGACCGCTTTGCCACCCCGCTCGCGCCCCACTGGAAAGGCTCCCGCGACGATCTGACAGCCTATGCACGCAGCCTCGACTCTCTATATCTCGACATCCTTGCCGACGGCTCAGCAATGATCGACGGAGCCCGCGAACTAATTGAGGCCGTCAGACGCTCGGGGCGTCACACCGGAATTCTCTCTAACGGCTTTCACGATGTGCAACACCGCAAATTGCGCCGAAACAACCTCACCCACTTGATAGACCGTGTAGTGCTTAGCGATGATATCGGAGTCAACAAACCGGATATCCGCATCTACACCCACGCAATGGCCGAAGCCGGCGAAACTCTACCCCATCGACACCTGATGATAGGCGACAATCCTGCCACAGACATTGCCGGAGCTCTCGGCGCCGGTTGGAAAGCAATCCTGCTCAACTCCTCCGGCACTCTCTACGCCCCGGACCACGCTCTGACCGTCGGCTCTCTCCGCCATTTACTCAGCTATTTTGACAACCCTCTCTGAAGCTCAACACTTCCGACAAGTTGAAAACATCATAAAGTGGTGACAAAGTGAACCTTAAATAAAAAAATATTGGATTTTGCATTGTCAATCAAAAAAAAATTCCGATATTTGCACCTTGAAATTCGGAGCATACAGCGCTCCGATACAACATCAACACATATCACCTATATATAATAACAACTGAAATGACAAAAGCCGACATCGTAAACGAGATTTCCAAGTCGACAGGTATCGACAAGGCCAATGTGCTCGAAACCGTCGAGAAGTTCATGGAGATTGTAAAAGACTCGCTGACAAACGGAGAGAATATCTATCTGCGCGGATTTGGCAGCTTTATCATCAAAGTGCGTTCTGAAAAGACCGCCCGCAACATCTCTAAGAACACCTCAATCATCATTCCCGAGCATCGCATCCCGGCCTTCAAGCCCGCAAAAGTATTCATGGAAGAGGTGAAGAACGCTGAGATTCCAGCCCAAGAGACTCCCGCCGAAGAATAATTCTGCTTGGTGTATCTCAACTCCTATGAATTTCAAAATACGAATAGTTTAACATAAACAAATTCATCTACCATGCCCAACGGAAAAAAGCGCAAAGGCCACAAGATGGCTACACACAAGCGTAAAAAACGCCTCCGCAAAAATCGTCACAAGAAAAAGTGAGCCGCCGCTGACAGGTTCTTTGCTCTGACGATGGCCTCGGGCCCAACCCGACCCCCAATAAGAATCAACCACCTAAAGTCAGCAGACGCAATCACGAAGAACAAACTACGGGCAGTTCCGCCCCCGAATAGGGGGACATCCCGAGTTTGTTCTTTGCGTGTTCAAAACTATTAAACAAATCTTCGTCCAATCCAGGAAATGAAAAGTGAACTGTTTGTCGACGTACAGCCCGAGGAGGTCTCTATAGCCCTCCTTGAAGACTCGCGACTCGTCTCCCTTCAGAAAGAGACGCGAAACATAGCGTATGCCGTCGGCGACATATACCTCGCAAAAGTAAAAAAACTGATGCCGGGTCTGAACGCCGCCTTCGTCAACGTTGGCTACGAGAAGGACGCTTTT
Source organism: Duncaniella sp. (assembly GCA_022511285.1). Classification (GTDB taxonomy): domain Bacteria; phylum Bacteroidota; class Bacteroidia; order Bacteroidales; family Muribaculaceae; genus Duncaniella. The sequence goes on along the minus strand of JAFLRW010000026.1, from coordinate 1,445 downwards.
CTCCACTATTTGGATCTTGGTTCGCAATTCGCCACATACTCCGCTTTTCTAAAGCAGATATTAGTGGAACACAAGGCTGACGCCACAATCCCCAAGATGAAGCGGATGCCTGACATTGACAAACACGGCTCCGTCACCGAGCTGCTCCAACCCGGACAGGAACTGCTGGTGCAGATTGTCAAAGAGCCCATCTCTTCTAAGGGACCGCGCCTCACCACAGAGATTACCTTCACAGGCCGATACATGGTGCTTATCCCATTCGGCGACAAAATCTCCGTGTCGCAGAAAATATCTTCCACCGAAGAAAAACTCCGCCTCAGACAGCTTATCGACAGCATCAAACCGAAAAATTTCGGCGTCATCATCCGCACATCAGCCGAAGGCAAAAGTGTCCGCGAACTCCACCATGAGCTCAAGACACTCCTCCGCTGCTGGGACGACACTGTCGCAAAAGCCATCAAAGCCAACGCCCCCTCACTCATCTTTGAAGAAGAGAGCCGTATAGTCGGAATGCTGCGCGATGTATTCAGCCCCACTTTTGAGAGCATCTTCGTCAACGACGCCGACACCTTTGCTCAAATCTCAAAGTATGTCGACCTCATTGCTCCGGAGACTAAAGATGTTGTGAAACGTTATGATAGCGAAATCCCTATCTTTGACCATTTCAACATCACACGACAGATTAAATCATCCTTTGGAAAAACTGTATCATTTAAGTCCGGAGCATACATTATCATTGAACACACCGAGGCTCTACACGTCATCGACGTAAACTCCGGCAACCGTTCCAAAGCTGCCCCCGACCAAGAGAGCAATGCCCTTGAGGTCAACCTCCGCGCTGCCGACGAAATAGCTCGCCAACTCCGATTGAGAGACATGGGCGGCATCATCGTCATCGACTTCATCGATATGAACAAAGCCGAACATAGGCAGAAACTATTTGAGCATATGCGCGAAGTTATGGCCAACGATCGTGCCCGTCACAACATCCTGCCCCTCAGCAAATTCGGGCTAATGCAGATCACACGCCAGCGAGTGCGTCCGGCGCTCGACATTGTCACGTCCGAGGACTGCCCATCCTGTCACGGGAAAGGTGAAGTGCAGCCTTCACTACTCTTCACCGACACCCTGCGCGAGAAACTTGATTATCTCGTCAACACCCTCTCCGTGCGCAACTTCATCCTCTACGTCCACCCCTACGTGGCGGCCTACCTCAACAAAGGCCTCATTTCTCTCTACCGCCGATGGCAGTGGGAACTTGGATTCTGCTTCAAAATCCTGCCCGACGAATCATTGGCCTACCTGCAATATCGTGTCATCGATGCAAACCGTAACGAGATAGACCTCCAAGAGGAAAAAGACATAGCATCCTCGGCCACAAAATCCAAACACCGAACCAAACGTTCCAAGGAGGACTGACCATCCGAAACTCATCATCATCCCGC
>JAFLRW010000259.1 GCA_022511285.1 Duncaniella sp. | reverse complement strand
CAGGCTGCTACACCGATGCTCGCGACCTTAAAAAGTTTAAATCTGACGGCAATCCTTCAGCAACATACAAAAACCGCGTTCCAAATAAGCCCTGGCTCTTCGGCAATATCTTTGCCACATACAAGATTGAAAGCATCAACCTTCTGCCTTGCGATGCTCTTTCTATTAGAGCTGACATTGACTGGACCCACTGGTTCTATCTAAATTGGGAAGCATTCGGCGCAGCGGCTTCTAAAGCTAAGATTCCCACGCAAACCATCACCTCAATTGCCGCCACATATTCGTGGATGGAAGGGCGTTATAACCTCTCTCTTGAGTGCGACAATATCTTTGACCGCCTCGCCTATGACAACTATATGCTCCAGAAGCCCGGTCGAAGTTTCTCCGCTAAATTCAGAGTATTTATTGAATAATCCAACAACAGCTTGACAATAAAACCATTAACCTAAATAAAAAACTATGAGTTATTTAAAATCACTCTTACTCCCCTTCATGATTGCCGCGGCATTACCGTGTCTGTCATCCTGCTCAGACAATGAGCCCGGGCCCGATCCTAATCCGAATCCATCCACCGACAAAGAATACCACTTTGATATATGGGTTGCCCTCGACCGCCACGGCGGTATGGGGCGCGACGTGCAAACCCTCGTCCGCAGCCTCGCATCGCTCGACGCCGACCAGCCAACCATAACATTCGAGGGCACAGGCACAGAAGTCAACTCAATTCTCTCTCTTGAAACCATCGTCAAAGGCAAATATTACTATCAAGTCCCCGTCTCGGGCGACCGCTTTGCCAAATACTTCATTAACAACAACAGTGTAGTCCCCGTTGCCGAACGACAGTTCAAATCCAACACATACACTACACGTAAATACACCCACGCTTGGATTGACGACAACACTCTCATCATTATGGCTGCCGACGGTGAAGCCACAAAAATTGTCTGGACCAAACTCAATGCTTCAGATATGACAATCATCGCTGAGGGAACGCTCGACCTTCCAATCCCTCAAGGCGCCGCATCATTTACCACATCAGGCATCCTCACATATCGTGCTGCTGACAACAACCTCTTCTATTTCTACTATGGCAAAACCGCAGGCGGACGCAGCAAACGCGTCACACCCGTAATGACAGCCGTCATTAATCCCGCGACAATGGACGTTACGCAGAACTCCACCTGCTTCCTTGATTGCGATATGGTTGGCTCAGCCTATGGCGAACTCCTTCAGACAACGACCATCATCGACGACAACAACAACATCTATCTCGCATGCTTCACAGAAGCCGCTGATGGCACAGAAACATCACACCTTCTTAAGATTCCGGCCGGCCAGACCTCATTCGACCCCGCTTACGACGGCTTCACAGCAGGTGGCAAACTCATATCCGTTATGTATCTCGGAGGCAATAACGTGATGGCCTATGCCCGCCGCGATGAAATTGGTGCAGGAATTGACGACTTTTCACACTATTACACAATTCTCAACCTCTCAACCTGTACAGCAACCCCCGTTTCATTCGAAGGAAAACAGCTCCCATTTAGCAGCGGACGATTCTCATCCAGAATGGCCTATGTCGACAACAAAGCCTATATCGGCGTAGACCCCGAAGGCTCCAACCCTCAGATATTCATCTACGACACAACCACCGGAAAAGTCACCAAAGGAGCCGAAATGGCCCCGGGCTACTACTTTGAGCAAATTCGAGTAGTTGACTCTGCAGACTAAACACAAAAC
>JAFLRW010000258.1 GCA_022511285.1 Duncaniella sp. | reverse complement strand
GACACGATAAAGATACAAAAAACTACGTAAAAGAATGGAAAATTTAATTTTATTCACGTTTTACGGCTATAAAAATGAAGTTGTTATCGTAAAAATGTGTATCTTTGTAGACTGAAAGCTTTAGGATATGAATAAGGACTCTAAGATATATGTAGCCGGACACCGCGGGATGGTTGGATCTGCGATTGTGCGTGAGCTGTGCAGACAAGGCTATTCTAATATCGTCACTCGAACTCACAGTGAGCTCGATTTGATTAATCAGCAGGCTGTCAATCATTTTTTTTCGACCGAAAGGCCTGAGTATGTCTTCCTTGCTGCGGCTAAAGTGGGCGGTATTATTGCTAACTCTACTGCTTTGGCCGACTTTATGTATGAGAATATGATGCTCGAAATGAACGTCATAAATGCCGCTTGGCGCTATGGCTGCAAGAAGTTGGAATTTCTTGGGTCTTCGTGCATCTATCCCCGTATGGCTCCACAGCCAATGCCGGAATGCTGCCTGCTCACTTCCGAACTTGAGAAGACCAACGAGGCGTATGCTTTGGCTAAGATATCGGGACTGAAATATTGCGAGTTTCTCAATAGACAGTATGGCACTGATTTCATCTCTGTGATGCCTACAAATCTATATGGGCCTAATGATAACTATCATCCCGAGCATTCTCACGTGCTCCCCGCCTTAATCCGACGTTTCCACGAAGCCAAAGTGCAAGGCCTTACAGAGGTGACTTGCTGGGGCGATGGCAGTCCGCTCAGAGAATTTCTCTATGTGGATGATTTGGCCAACCTATGTGTTTTTCTGATGAACAACTATTCCGGCAATGAGACCGTCAATGCCGGCACGGGCAAAGAGTTGTCAATCAAGGACCTCACACAGATTGTAGCAGATATTGTGGGCTATAAGGGCAGAATCTTATGGGACACGTCACGCCCAAACGGAACCCCGCGCAAGCTGCTGGATGTCTCAAAGGCAAAGGCGCTCGGGTGGACATATACAACCGAACTCCCGGACGGCATCCGCCTTGCGTATGATGATTTCCTGAACAATCCTATGCGAGCTGAACGCTGATAAATAGTATTAATCACATCCCTCCTCACATCGCTGATAATGATGAAAACGCCATTTGTAGGCAAAGGTTTGATTGCTACCCTCTGGACATTCTTTTTTGCCGGAGTAATTGCTCTCTTTGTGTTTCTTTTCCTAATTTACAACGGAATTATAGGCTATATGCCTCCGGTTGAGGAACTTAAAAATCCCACTGACCGTTTTGCCTCAGTCCTCTATTCTGCCGACGGAAAAGAGATTGGACGCTACTTCTCCGGCACAGGCAATCGTGTCTATGCCGATTTCGACGAGGTTTCACCCCACGTAATAGATGCGCTTATTGCCACCGAGGATGTCCGTTTTGAAGACCACTCCGGAATAGATATGCGAGGCTTGGGGCGTGTGCTCTTCAAAACTATTCTGATGGGCAATCGCAACGCAGGCGGCGGCTCCACCCTCACACAGCAGCTCGCTAAACAGCTCTACTCTCCCTCAAGCTCAGGTTTCCTTACTCGCGCTATGCAGAAACCCATCGAATGGATGATAGCTGTGAAGCTTGAGCGATATTATTCAAAGGAGGAGATTATAAAGATGTATCTCAATCAGTTTGATTTTCTCTATAATGCCGTGGGTATTAAGAGCGCCGCTTTTATTTACTTCGGTAAAGACGCCAAAGACCTTTCTATAGAAGAAGCCGCCACACTCGTGGGGAT
>JAFLRW010000257.1 GCA_022511285.1 Duncaniella sp. | reverse complement strand
GGTGATGATGCTTGCCGACGGTGTGGTCGGACAAATGATGGAAAAGGTTGTGCTCCCTCCCGCTCGCCGGCGTCGCACCGACGAGGAGATTGCCGACCGGTGCCCCTGGGCAGTTACAGGATGCCCGCCTTCTCGTAAACCAAACGTCTCTACAACACTTGAGCTCGACCCAATGCTTATGGAGAAACACAACATCGAGCTCCAAGAGAAATACACCGCTATCGCACGCAATGAAGTGCGCTGTCAACAATATGCCACCGACGATGCCGAATACCTCATCGTGGCGTTCGGCTCCGTGGCTCGAATCTGCCAGAAAGCTATGGAGGTGGCCCGCGAACAAGGCATTCGCGTTGGGCTACTCCGACCAATCACTCTATGGCCATTCCCAACTGATGAAATAGCTCGCCTGAGCCGTCAGGTGAAAGGAATCCTTGTGGTTGAACTCAACGCCGGACAAATGATTGAAGACGTCAGCCTAAGCCTCGACGCCAATATCCCAGTTTGCCACTTCGGGCGTATGGGTGGCATCGTAATGGACCCCGCAGAGGTGTTAGACGCCCTCAAACATAATTTTAAAATCTCCTGACCCCATCTTCACTATGACACCGGAACAGATAAAGCAGCCCGAAAACATTGTGGCCTGCAAGCCCCGACTGCTCAACGACAGAACTATGCACTATTGCCCCGGATGCTCCCACGGCGTGGTTCATAAACTCGTAGCGGAAGTAATCGAAGAAATGGGAGCCGAACATATAGCAATCGGCGTTGCTCCTGTAGGATGTGCCGTATTCGCCTACAACTATATCGACGTTGACTGGATTGAAGCTGCCCACGGCAGAGCTCCGGCCGTTGCAACTGCCGTAAAACGGCTCAATCCCTCACGACTCGTCTTCACATATCAAGGCGACGGCGACCTTGCCGCCATAGGCACCGCCGAAACTATTCACGCTGCCAACCGTGGCGAAAACATTGTCATCATTTTCATCAACAACGGCATATATGGCATGACCGGCGGACAAATGGCTCCAACCACTCTCGAAGGAATGGTCACTGCCACAACTCCCTACGGCCGCCGTATTGACATCAACGGTCACCCACTCAACATCACTCCTCTGCTCGCAGCTCTTCCGGGCACCTGCTATGTCACACGCCAGAGCGTCCACACTGCCGCAGCAGTCCGTAAAACAAAAAAAGCCATCCGTAAAGCTTTTGACGCTTCTCTGAAAGGTCTCGGCACTTCTGTAATTGAAATTGTTTCCACCTGCTCATCCGGATGGAAACTATCGCCTGTCAAAGCCAACGAATGGATGGAGAATAACATGTTTGCCGCCTATCCTCCGGGCGACATCAAAGACATCACCGAATAACACCCCCCCACCGTTATGAAAGAAGAAATCATCATAGCCGGATTCGGCGGTCAGGGAGTCCTTTCTATGGGAAAAATTCTCGCCTATGCTGGCCTGATGGACAATCTGGAAGTCACCTGGATGCCATCATACGGCCCTGAGCAGCGCGGCGGAACTGCCAATGTCACCGTAATCCTTTCCGATGCTCCGATATCAAGCCCGGTTCTCAACACATACGACACGGCTGTGATTCTCAACCAACAGAGCCTCGACAAATTTGAGAGCAAGGTGAAACCCGGCGGTACTCTAATCTACGACCCCTACAGCATCCACCACACACCCACTCGCACCGACATCAACATTCTACCCGTCGAGGCGATGGAAGCCACTCTCCAACTCTCATCATCGAAAGTCTACAATATGGTGCTCATCGGAGCTCT
>JAFLRW010000256.1 GCA_022511285.1 Duncaniella sp. | reverse complement strand
TCCTCTCGCTCTCTCCCCGAGGCCGACCGCTTTCTGTGTGTCGGCACCCGCCTGCCTTTAGCCGACCTCTGTCGTGGTTATGGTATTGCATACACTGAAGCCTCCTCGGAGTCTGAACTCAAGGAGGCTTTCAAGGTGTTCATTGCTGAGCGACAACGCCCGGCTCTTCTTGCCATCCACACTTGCGGCTCTTTGTCGGCACGCGTGTTGAGGGACTATTTCCAATAATGTCGCTACTCAAAAAAAGTTGCTGCTCTTAGCCCACCTCAAATCCGGCCTTTTCCACAGCTTGGCGCACTGCCTCGGATGTCACATCACCCTCCACGGTGGCAATTCCCGTTGCCAAGTCAACGTTGACTGCTGTGACGCCTTCAAGCGCTGTAAGGGCCTTCTCTACGGCTGAGCGACAGTGGTTACAATCCATGCCTGAAATCTTGTATTCTTTTGTCATTGCTGTATGGTTTATTGTATGGTTATATGAGTGATTCCTGTTTTTTATAAAAGTGTATATCAGTAATCCGGCAAGCACCACTGAACACACTGTGCTGAAAATTCCTGCGGATGCTGCATCATGGCAACAGGCATCCCCAGACATCCCCGGCAGTGTGAACCATTTCGAGGGGAGTAGATAGTCAATGATAAGACCCGCCGCTATGGCTGTTAGAGCCACTGAGCCAACATAAAGTGCTGTCGCACGGCGCCCCATAGTCTTGCCCAACACTATTACTGAGGCAAAGTTTGCTGCCGGGCCGGCCATCAACAATACGAAGGCCACTCCGGGTGTGAGCCCTTTCATCATCAGCGACATCGCTATCGGTATCGATCCTGTAGCACAGACATACATAGGCACGGCTATACCTATCATTACGAGCATTCCCAAAATTGGGTATTCTCTTAGTCCGATAAACCAATTGTCAGGCACTAACACTGTGATGAGCGATGCCACAACAAGGCCTATGACAAGCCAATTGCCCACACTTGCCACCATTTCTACCAGCCCATACCTCACGGCCTCTACTATCTTTTGCCATATCGTCATCTTTCTGAGTGATTCATCATCGGCATCCGTAAGTTTGCACTCCTGCTCATCATCCTCCTCAGTCCCTCTCCCGACTGCCAATCCTCCGGCTACGGCACCGACGAGCGCTGCCAATGGCCTTATCACTGCAAAGGCTGGTCCTAAAAGTGACCACGTGGCGGCGATAGAGTCAACTCCCGTTTGGGGTGTGGCTATTAAAAAGGATGTCGTTGCGCCCTTCGATGCTCCGTTGCGCCGCAATGAAACGGCTGTCGGAAGCACTCCACACGAACATAATGGCAATGGGATGCCAAACAATGCTGCCTTGACCACCGGACTGAAGCCGCTACCGGATAGATGGCGCGTCATTGTCGACGGACGCACAAACACGTGCAGCACTCCTGCAAGTAGGAAGCCTAATAAAATGTAGGGCGACATTTCATTGAGAATCCCAAAAAAAGAATTGAAAAATGCGTTCATATATATATCATAGGTGTTAACGGTTCATATTCCCGACCACAAAGTTAGATATAACCCCCAATCCTCACATTATACATTTTTGGGATAATCTTGCATCTTATTGGTCCATATCAAGGACCCGCATCAAAATGTTTGCATTGGCCTGTATAGATGCTGATACTCTCATTAAAAGCCGCGGAGCGGATCGGAATCCCCTCAAAAGAGGCGCTACGAGGCCCTGTAGGGGTGCTAAACTGTTAAATAACTGTTAAAATGGTTTTAAAATTTTGTGGGGTGGATAAAACACTCTACCTTTGCACTCGCTTTTGAGG
>JAFLRW010000255.1 GCA_022511285.1 Duncaniella sp. | reverse complement strand
GAAGCGGAGGTAGACTCCCTCAAAGCTGCCGTGGCCACACTCTCGCCCGCCGAAGCCGGCTCCGCACTGCAGGCCCACTGCGACATGGCCTCGACACGCTATCTGAAACATTACAAAGCCCTGGGCGACTATCTGTTTGTGAAATATCTCGACGGCAATGTGAAACGCGAGAAGGACGGGCAGTTTGAGCGCACCCCCGAGGGAATGTGCCCCACTCCCCTTTTCCCCGGCTACGACGAGCGCTATTATCGTTCGATAGCCCGCGAGACCGGCGACCACCTCAAGGTGAAAAATTTCTCTAACAAAGAATAGTCGCAGGCTCTACGCATAGCAACGATGTCTGACACCTCACAGTCATATCTCGACGAGCTCAACCCTCAGCAGCGTGCGGCCGTGGAATACCTCGACGGGCCTCAGCTTGTGATAGCTGGAGCCGGTTCCGGCAAGACAAGGGTTATCACATATAAGATACTCCATCTGTTGAATCAGGGTGTGCCGCCTTGGCGCATCCTTGCACTGACGTTTACCAACAAGGCTGCCCGCGAGATGCGCGAGCGCATCGAGCTTGTGGCCGGAGTCGAAAACGCCTCTCGGCTTTGGATGGGGACGTTTCACTCCATCTTTTCAAAAATTCTCCACGCCCGCGCCACCGAACTCGGCTTCAGTCCTAATTTCACCATTTATGACACTCCCGACTCACGCAACGCCATAAAGCAGATAGTGGAGAGCCTCGAGTTAGATTCGAAAGTCTACAAGCCGGCCACCGTGCTGGGGCAGATTTCTATGGCCAAAAACGCGTTGGTCACCCCCGAAATGTATGCCGCCTCGCGCGAGACTCTCGCCGCCGATGCCCGCGCCGGGCGTCCGAGGATAGCGCAAATTTATGCTATGTATATGGAACGGTGCCGGCAATCGAACGCGATGGACTTTGACGACCTACTCTATTACACCAATCAACTCTTCGACTCACGCCCCGACATCACTGACATCTATCGTGACAAGTTTCTGTATCTGCTTGTGGATGAGTATCAGGACACCAATGCATGCCAACACCGCATTGTGGAAAAATTGGCGCGCACCCATGGGCGTCTGTGTGTGGTGGGCGACGATGCTCAGAGCATCTACTCCTTCCGTGGGGCTAATATCGGCAACATTCTTCACCTGCGCGAAGACTTTCCAACGCTGAAGGTGTTCAAGCTCGAACGCAATTACCGCTCCACGCAAAATATCATCAACGCCGCCGGAAGTCTCATAGCCAACAATCGCGAACAAATCCCCAAAAACGTATATTCCGAAAACTCCAAAGGCGACCGCATCGAGGTGGTCAAGTGTTATTCAGACACGGAGGAATCATTTAAAGTGGCCGCGCGCATATCACAGCGCCGAGTCTCTACGGGCGACCATTTCAGCGACTTCGCCGTGCTCTATCGCACCAATGCCCAAAGCCGCGCGCTGGAAGAGGCGTTGCGCAAGCGCAACATCCCCTATCGAATATATGGCGGACTCTCCTTCTATCAGCGCAAGGAGGTGAAGGACGCATTGGCCTACTTCCGCCTTGCCGTGAATCCCGACGATGACGAAGCCTTGCGTCGCGTCATCAACTATCCGCAGCGAGGCATCGGCGACACCACTGTGCAGCGCATAGCCCGCGCCGCCATCAAAGAGGGTGTCAGCCTCTGGCGCATCATCTCCGACCACTCGCTGATGCCTCCGGAGGTCAAGTCGGCAGCCCGTAAAAAGCTCGAGGCTTTTGCCGATATGGCAAATAGATTCATCTCAATGGCCGGCAATGGAATATCAGCTGACGAACTTGCCTATA
>JAFLRW010000254.1 GCA_022511285.1 Duncaniella sp. | reverse complement strand
CAGTCGCGACGTAGAGGCAGAGATTTTAGTGCGCTCATTGTCAGACGTCGGAGTGCCTACTCCTCCGATGGCATCGCGATAGACCGGCATTCCGGCTATGTTAAGCCTTCCTCGCCCGATACCTTCATACGGCTCATCCTCTCGTCCAACACCGAGCACAAGCATATCACCTTCAATCTTATCAAGGTCAAAACCGCCAATAGAATAACCGCTTTGGAGGGATATCAGGTTAATGAGGTCGACAAGAGTGTCAATTTTATAGAGCCCCAAACCTTTTACCACGCGGCGTGTCAACGCCTCGGCTGCCGGACGATAGCGGTTGGGCTCTTTGCCGAGGGCTTTATAAGCGAGGCGTGTGGCAAGGATGGCCGGGCGCTTATTGACGTCGGCCAGTTGGGTGACGGCTGCAATATCCCGACCGACACGATCGAGCATATCGCTCAGCGCCTGCGGCGTCGGGCCATTAGTCACTTCTGCCTCTACGGTTACAACGAGCAGATTTGGGGCAGCAGTTTTTATGAGAGGCTCAAACTGAATATTCATAGTTGCATTCCGATGCCAAACAAGGCATAATCATAGATGACAGGATCAGAGGGATTGAAGGAGCGCAAGCGTTCGGTAAGCTCCACTACGGCCTTACGGTCGGCGCCCTTGCGAGTAAGCAGTCCGAGCTGGCGTGACGTATCGCCGACGTGGACATCTAAGGGGATGAAGAGCTGCGAGGGCTTAATCAAATCCCACACGCCGAGATCAACGATGCCATCATCTCGCACAAGCCATCTAAGAGCCATATTCACACGTTTGAGAGCCGTGGTGTCAAGATTCTGTGGAAAACAGCGAGAGGCGGTCTCGCGGTCGGCCGCCTCCCCGTTGGCAAGCGACAGCTCTGTGTTAAGCCCTTCCACCAATCTCCAAGCCGGGAATGGCGAGGCCGAAATATCAAGTTTCCGGGCATAGTCTTGCAACGAAGGGTGAGCCGAATAGACACGATGCAGCCCGCGACAGAAATATTTGAAATGACGATTGAAAAAAGTGCGATGTATATTATCGTCATCCGGGAGGTCCTCATATCCCTCGTCAAGAATATACTTATGTGGCTGATGCTCCATAAGCGCCATCATCCGCTTGCCGTTGCGACAAATCATCTTGCGATTGCCCCACGCTATCGATGCGGCCAACAGAGAGGCTATCTCAATGTCGGGGACGGCAGAATAGAGGCGTGGAAACTGCACGGGATCATCCTCGATAAATGCGGGATTATTTATACGTGCAGCCTCTGTGTCAAGGAGTTCTTTCAGCTCAAGGTCAGTCATTATCTTGCAAACATAGAATTACATAATGCCACGTTCGCGCAGTTTCAACTGCCAATTCCAGGCAGAGCGCATAGTGTCGGCCAACGGTGTAAGAGCTTTCCAGCCAAGCACGGTGTTTGCATAGCCGGGGTCGGCCCACACCTTCTCAATATCCCCTGCACGACGCCCCACAATCTTATAAGGCACTTTCACGCCGGTGGCCTTTTCGAATGTATCAATCAGTTCAAGCACTGACACACCATTTCCTGTGCCAAGATTGAATATCTCCACATTGGCTTCACTTTTATCGTCAAGCATACGCTCCACAGCTATCACGTGAGCCTTGGCAAGGTCAACGACATTGATAAAGTCTCTTATGCAAGAGCCGTCAGGAGTGTTATAATCATTGCCAAACACACTCAGTTCTTTCCGTATTCCTATAGCAGTCTGAGTGATGTAAGGTATCAGATTGTTGGGCACCCCATTTGGGAGTTCGCCAATCTCGGCCGACGGGTGGGCGCCCACAGGATTGAAATAGCGCAGGATGACGCTCTTCACCGGCG
>JAFLRW010000253.1 GCA_022511285.1 Duncaniella sp. | reverse complement strand
TGTGGTGCGTGATACGATGTGGAACAAAATGGTCATCAACAAGGCTATTGCGTCGCATCGGGATATAATTCCTGTGCATTTTAGTGGAGAAAATTCAAGCTTTTTTTATAAATTTGCACGTCTTAGAAAACGTCTCGGCATAAGGTTTAATCTTGAAATGGTGCATCTTCCGCGGGAGATGTTGCTCAACGAGGGAGCCCGATTTGTTGTGACGTTGGGCGAGCCGGTGGCTTGGCAGTCTCTTTCCGGAGGCACATCGGCCATCCGTGAGGCAGCCGCACTAAGAGACATAGTTTATTCATTACAAGCTAAATAGCTCGACTCCTGATGATACAGCCCATCATTGACCCCATAGACCCGACACTGATAAAGGCAGAACTTACACCTGCCCGCCTCCTGCGTCACACTAACAAAGGGGGTAATCTTATATATGTGATTGATGCCCGCGAGTGTCCTGCCACAATGCGTGAGATTGGAAGATTGCGCGAAGAGTCGTTTCGTGCGGCCGGTGGCGGAACCGGAAAGGAGGTGGATATTGACGAGTTTGACTTGATGGAGCCCCCCTGCCGTCAGCTCATTGTCTACGACCCTGATGCTGAGCTGATTTTGGGAGGATATAGGTTTATTATTGGTTCTGACATCCGCTTTAACTCTGACGGGGCTCCGCGTATAGCCACGAGTCATATGTTCGGATTCTCCAGCGAGTTTGTTGAACACTATCTTCCTTATACGGTTGAGTTGGGACGCTCCTTTGTGAGGCTTGAGTATCAATCATCGCAGGCAGGGGCCAAAGCCCTCTTTGCGTTAGACAATCTTTGGGATGGATTAGGGGCATTGACGGTGGTTTATCCTGAAATAAAATATCTTTTCGGCAAAATGACGATGTATCCAAGCTATCCGCGAAGATGCCGAGATATGATACTCCACTTTCTTCACAAATATTTCCCTGATCCCGACAGGCTTGTGACCCCATTCAGTGAGATTGACTCCGACTTTGACACACCTGAAATGAAATCGCTGTTCATTGGCAGTTCATTTAAGGAGGATTATAAGATACTCAATCACGCAATTCGTGATTCCGGATTTAATATCCCGCCGTTGGTCAATTCATATATGTGTCTCTCCCCCACTATGAGGGTGTTTGGCACTGCCGTCAACGATGAGTTTGGCGATGTTGAGGAGACTGGTATATTTATAGCTATATCCGATATCTTTGAAGAGAAAAAGAACCGACATATAGGCACATTCGACCCCGGTAAGGAGTCTGCATTTGAATCTCCCGAGAGCTAAATATGAAGAACATTTATCAGATACAACATACATCATGAAACCACGAATTCTCGTCACCGGTGGCACCGGCTATATAGGTTCACATACCGTAGTGGAACTTCAGCAGGCCGGCTATTCGGTAGTAATTATAGACAATCTCTCCAACTCGAATGTCGATGTTGTTGATGGCATCGCGCGCATCACCGGTGTGCGCCCCGACTTCGTTGAGGGGGATTGCACCGATATTGACACACTCAAACAGCTTTTTGCTGCCTATCCCGACATAAAAGGCATCATCAATTTTGCCGCATCGAAGGCTGTGGGTGAGAGTGTCGAGAAGCCTGTCTTATATTATAGAAACAATCTCAATACTCTGCTCAATCTCCTTGATTTGATGGTGCCTAACGGTGTGAAAGGCATTGTATTCTCATCATCGTGCACGGTATATGGTGAGCCGGATGTCAATCCTGTCACGGAGCAATCGCCCATCAAAACGGCTACTTCACCCTACGGCAACACCAAGCAGATGTGCGAGGACATACTGCGCGACACGGTGGCCGCAACGGAGCAGATAAAGGGCATAGCCCTCAGATACTTCAACCCCGTGG
>JAFLRW010000252.1 GCA_022511285.1 Duncaniella sp. | reverse complement strand
AGCTCGTCGAGAGCTTCCTCATCAAATACGGTTCGCGGCTGCTCAGGATTGGGTATGATATCGGCCAAGCGCACCTCGTTGATTGCAGTGGTGTCGCGGGCCGGAGTATCGTCCATAGATATTAAGGAATCAAGCCCGCGGCCAAGGGCAGAACGTTTAGGGAGTGGCATATAGTCAAAGATGGGGGTCTTAAAGGAGTGAGGTTGAAACTAAAAAAGGGGTTATGAATTTCTGGCAATCAGTTCCTTGGCAAGCGCCACGTGGGAAGTGGCTCCACGGGAGGCCGGGTCGTAAAGCAGGCAAGGGAGACCGTGGCTTGGAGCCTCGCTGAGGCGAATGTTGCGCGGAATCACAGTGTCAAACACCATATCACCGAAGTGGCCTTTGAGCTCCTCGTAGATTTGATTGGCGAGGCGCAGGCGTGCGTCGTACATAGTGAGAAGGAAGCCTTCAATTTCAAGCGAAGGATTCAGCCTTGATTTAATGATGCGGATGGTGTTGAGCAGCTTGGTGATACCCTCGAGCGCAAAATATTCAGCCTGTACGGGGATAATCACCGAGTGAGCCGCCGTGAGAGCGTTGACAGTAATCAGGCCTAAGGACGGCGAGCAGTCAATGAGAATATAATCGTAATCCGGGGCTACGGAAGCGACCGCCTTGCGCAGGACGTTTTCGCGAGATGGCTTGTTGATAAGCTCAATTTCAGCCCCTGCAAGGTCTATTCGCGATCCAATCAAATGAAGATTCTCGCAGCAAGTGGCCACTTGAGAACCTTCCATTGGATAATCATCGACGAGACACTCATAGATAGAAGTAGGCATCTTTTTGGGGTCGATGCCGTAGCCAGATGTAGCATTAGCCTGAGGATCGGCGTCGATGATTAGAGTCTTCTTCCCCTCGGCGGCGAGCGAAGCGGCAAGGTTGATGGTGGTAGTGGTCTTGCCCACACCACCTTTCTGATTAGCTATTGCTATGATTTTACCCATAACTAAGTGTAAGTGTAACTATACTGATGCAAAGTAACAAAAATTGTTTTACAGGGGAGCAATGGAGATGGAGAAAACGTGAGAAAATGTTGATAACTTTTTATATTTCCGTTGCCTTAGCCAGGCTTCTGACGGATTTACGCAGCAGCAGGAGCGTAATCATAGTGGGGAAAGCCATGAGGGCATAAAAGAGGTCGCAGAAACCGACAGCCATCCCCAGAGGCATCACGGCAAAGACGACGAGAGTGAAGATGAAGAACCACGTGTAGCATCGGGCTTTTCGTTCGCCCAAAAGGTAAGCCGCGCATCTATTGCCATAAAAACTGTAGCTGAACATCGATGAGAGCGCAAAGCAGAAAACAATGAACATCAGCATCAGTTTGCCACCGGGGATAGCAGCGTCAAAAGCATTCAGGGCCAATTCCAGCCCCTTAATACCTTGCGAGCCGTCGATATCGCCACAAAGCAGGATGGCCAGAGCCGTGAGAGTGCAGACAAAGCCGGAGTCGATAGCCGGGCCGAGCATAGCTATCAGACCCTCCCGATGAGGATTAGTATTTGCCGAAGCGCCGTGCATAATCGTAGCTGTGCCCACACCGGCATCATTGACTAAAGCCGCACGCCGGGCCCCGATGATTGCAATTCCAGCCAAAGCGCCCCACCCCGCTTTAAGATTGAAAGCCTCCCTAAAAATTGATGCAATGGCCGCAGGGACGTCGGCAATATGAGTGACAATGATATATGCCACCAAAAGGAAATATAGCCCGACCATAAACGGGACCAGCCATCCGGCCACTGACGCAATACGCCTGATGCCACCCAGGACCACTAAAGACACGACAGCAGCAATGCCGACTCCGATAACCAGCCGAAAAGAGGTGGCATTATCCCATCCCGTGACAGCCGCAACAGATTTGGCAAGCGGGTTATGCTCAAGTGACTCCGG
>JAFLRW010000251.1 GCA_022511285.1 Duncaniella sp. | reverse complement strand
ACTTTGCAGAGGATAAAAATTCAGACAAGCTGATACAATGACAACCCAAGAGTTTATAAAAATTATGGATTCGGGAGAGACGATTCCTGCAGGTTCACCGATTCACAAAGAGATGCACAGACTAAGCCAGGAGGCCATCCGCATCACAATGCAGATCAACACCCGCCATCTTGACCACGATGAACTCATCAAGCTAATGAGCGAACTCACGGGAACAGAGATTGACGAAAGTTTCAATCTTTTTCCACCCTTCAACACTGACTGCGGCAAAAATATGCGTTTCGGCAAACGAGTCTTCTTAAACTCCGGGTGTAAGTTTCAGGATCAAGGAGGAATAACCATTGGCGACGATTGTCTTATAGGCCACAACTGCGTCATAGCCACCCTCAACCACGCCACAGACCCCGAGCATCGTGGCGATATGATTCCGGCGCCGGTGAAAATAGGCGACAAAGTGTGGGTGGGAGCAAATGTCACCATACTGCCTGGCGTAACCATAGGCTCAGGGGCTATTATAGCAGCCGGGGCGGTGGTGAATAAAGATGTTGCCCCCTGCACTATTGTGGGCGGAGTGCCGGCCAAACTAATTAAGAAGATATGATACGTCACATCCTTGTAGTATTCACAGCAATCATTACCACCTGTAATATAATGGCTCAACAGAAAATAATTCAGACAGCCGGACGCGAAGCTCTTGGAAAGTTTGCCCCCGAATTTGCCCGCCTCAACGATGATGTGCTCTTTGGCGAGGTGTGGAGCCGCAACGACCTCCTTTCGCTGCGCGACCGCTCGCTCATCACAGTCACTACACTCGTGGCACAAGGCATCACAGACTCATCTCTTACTTATCATCTCCGTGAGGCACGCAAAAACGGAATCACGCGCACTGAGATATCCGAAACACTGACGCATATTGCCTTCTATGCCGGGTGGCCCAAGGCATGGGCGGCATTCCGGCTCGCCAAGGATGTGTGGGCCGACGATGTGGCCGGCACCGATGGCAAAGCCGAACATCAGCGTTCCATAATATTCCCAATCGGTGAACCCAACACGGCCTTTGCCAAATATTTCACCGGCAATTCATATCTCGCGCCGATTTCCAACGAGCAGGTGCAGTTTTTCAACGTCACATTCGCGCCTGGCTGCCGCAACCACTGGCACATCCATCGGGCCTCAACAGGAGGCGGACAAATGCTCGTTGGCGTAGGTGGCCGGGGATGGTATCAGGAAGAGGGAAAACCGGCTGTAGAAATCCGTCCCGGCACCGTGATCCACATCCCGGCCAACGTAAAGCACTGGCACGGAGCCGCTGCCGACTCTTGGTTCTCTCATCTGGCCTTTGAGATTCCCGGTGAAGCCACAGCCAATGAGTGGCTCGAGCCGGTGTCCGACAATGAATACGAAAAGCTTAAATAATCGCACCATTCATCCACCATAATATTATATCACAATGAAAACACCTGCAATCCTCCTCTCTTCTCTTGCAGCCATAGCCATAAGCGCCTGCGGCAATGCCTCGCATGCTGAGAGTTCGAATGTCGTGACAGACACCATTCCGGCAGACTCAGTCGCCACCGTCTACTACATTTCAGACATCACCCCCGACAATCTCATCAAAATCTATGAAGCTCTCGGGCGCAAGGCCGAGGGGAACAAAGTGGGAGTCAAAATCTCCACAGGCGAGTCAAACAAGTCAAATCATCTTGACACAGCCCTAATCAAAGACTTCGTAACCCTAATCAACGGCACATTCATTGAGTGCAACACAGCATACGCCGGCAATCGCAACACCACAGAAGCACATCGCAAAGCCGCCGAAGAGCATGGATTTACAGCCATTGCCCCCGTTGACATTATGGATGCAGATGGCGACACCATCCTTCCCGTTGCCGGCGGATATCACATAGAGAAAGATATCGTAGGCAAGAATTTTATGAATTATG
>JAFLRW010000250.1 GCA_022511285.1 Duncaniella sp. | reverse complement strand
GCAGACATCGCTGTGGCCACCAACGCAGGTCAGATTAAGACCGGCTCTGCAAGCCGTTCTGACCGTATGGCCAAATACAATCAGCTGCTCCGCATTCAGGAGGAGCTCGGTGAGACAGCTGCTTACGGTTACGGCAAGCGCACAAAGCGTCCTGAATAATTTGTCCATACAATCTGAGCCTGCGGGCTCTATCTATAAAAATAGTCTTCTCTAAGTGGGGAGACTATTTTTTTGTTTGTGAGTTACATTTTTTTTTGCGAACTTTGCGTTTAGAACGGATTGAGAGTTTTTGTTAACAGCTCTCACTGAGGAAAAATTATAGAAATCAAAATCTAATATCTAATATAAAAATGGAAAAAAGCCCCTTGCAGAAAGCCCGTGCGGCTTACAAGCCCCAGCTTCCGGTTGTTTTGACCGGTGGTGCAGTGAAAGTAGTGGAAGGAGAACCCACCCAAAGTGCCGGCGACCAGGAAGCTATCAAGAACCTCTTCCCTAACACTTATGGTCTCCCGGAGATAGTTTTTGAAAAGGCAAGTTCAACGTCTCCGTCTAAAGCTATCAATGTAGGTGTGATTCTTTCAGGCGGTCAGGCTCCCGGTGGACACAATGTGATCAGCGGCCTCTTTGACGGAATAAAGGCAATCAATAAAGACTCTCGCCTCTACGGCTTCCTGATGGGCCCCGGCGGTCTTGTTGACCACAATTACAAGGAACTCACATCTGAAATTATTGATGAATATCGCAACACCGGTGGTTTTGATATCATCGGCTCTGGTCGCACTAAGCTTGAGACCAAAGAGCAGTTCGATAAAGGTCTTGAAATCCTTCGTGAACTTGATATCAAGGCTCTCGTTATTATTGGTGGCGACGACTCCAATACTAATGCCGCTATTCTTGCTGAATATTACAAGTCGATTGGTGCCGGAGTGCAAGTGATTGGTGTCCCCAAGACTATCGACGGCGACCTTAAGAACTCGGTTATCGAGACATCGTTTGGTTTTGACACCGCTACAAAAGTCTATTCCGAGGTCATCGGCAATATACAGCGTGACTGCAACTCGGCAAAGAAATATTGGCATTTTATCAAACTGATGGGCCGTTCGGCTTCCCATATCGCGCTTGAGTGTGCTCTCCAGTGTCAGCCAAATATCTGTATCATCTCAGAGGAGGTTGAGGCCAAGGATATGACTCTTCATCAGATAGTGGATTACATCGCAGAGGCAGTAGTAGCACGCTCCAATAAGGGTATGAACTATGGTGTAGTTCTTATTCCTGAGGGCCTGATTGAGTTTATTCCCGCTGTGAAACGTCTCATTGCCGAGCTTAACGACCTTCTTGCAGCCAAAGCCGACGAATTTGCAGCTGTGCCTGATGCCGATAAGCGTGCCTGGGTGATTAAGAATCTTTCTGAGGCTAATGCCGAGACATATGAGTCGCTCCCCACAGGAGTGGCCCGTCAGCTCACCCTCGATCGCGATCCTCACGGCAACGTTCAGGTGTCACTTATCGAGACAGAGAAGTTGCTTTCAGAAATGGTTGGTAAGCGCCTCAGCGCCTACAAGGAAGCCGGCCAATATAAGGGCAAATATGCCACGATGCATCATTTCTTCGGATATGAAGGACGCTGTGCCGATCCCTCCAATTTTGATGCCAACTATTGCTATGGTCTTGGCTATACAGCGTCGATGCTTATCGCATCAGGCGTCACCGGATATATGTCAAGCCTCCGCAACCTCACGTTTGCTCCGGTCAACTGGGTGGCAGGCGGTATCCCCATCACTATGATGATGAATATGGAGCGTCGCCACGGTGAGATGAAGCCGGTAATCCGCAAGGCTCTTGTTGAACTTGACGGAGCCCCCTTCCAGAAATTTGCTAAGGAACGTGAGGCTTGGAAGACCGGTACTTATTACACATATCCCGGTCCTATCCAGTATTTCGGTCCTGCCGAAGTGGCGGATCTTCCTTCGCTCACGCTTGTCTATGAGCAGAAGC
>JAFLRW010000025.1 GCA_022511285.1 Duncaniella sp. | reverse complement strand
TAATGATCCGATATTGAAGAAAAAGGGCTTGAATATACCGGATGACGGAATTGTAGAAGTAAATTCCAAAAATCATTTACCTTTACAATTTATGGATGTTATTCTCGGAGCGATGTGTTTTAAACTCAATGAGAAAGATAAATTAATGACAGAGGGAGAAAATAAAGTTGGGAAACGCACCCTTTTGAAATTAAAATTATACCGACATATCAATCAACGTATCCGCGAAATTTATCCTACTTTCAACATAGGCATAACCACTCCAATTCGAGAAAAATCAGATAGTTGGACTCAAGTTTATCGTCATTGGAGTTTCATTCCAAAGTATCATACACGCGATACTTCACGAACCAAAAAGGCAAAAAAATAACCCGCGTAACCTACACTTGTGAGCTACGCACTTTTCACGTAGCCGTTCAGTTACGACAGGATATTTCTTTATGCAAAAGTAACTATTATTTTCCTTTGCACAAAATAATAACGGAAAAAATCTCAAAAAAGTTGCTGCCACCCACGAAAAAGCCCTCCATTGTGGGGAGAGCTCGGAGGAGAGAGGACGCATAATCAGATAATCAGATAATCAGCAAGGGGGGGCATTCCGGCAGTAGCCGAAGCTTGCGAGGTCAATCTAAAGTAGATAGAATTAGAGGGTTATTTGAATTTTATTCCGTAACTTTGCACTCTGATATATCCACATAACACTCCCATTCACACAATCCACTATGGCTGACGACAAGAAAGTAATATTCTCCATGGTAGGTGTCTCCAAGACCTACCCCCCGCAGAAACAGGTGTTGAAAAACATCTATCTATCCTTCTTCTACGGTGCCAAGATAGGCATCATCGGCCTTAACGGCTCAGGCAAATCATCTCTGCTCAAAATCATTGCCGGCATCGACAAGAGCTATCAGGGCGAGGTGGTGTTCTCGCCGGGCTACACCGTCGGATATCTCGAGCAGGACCCCAAGCTCGACCCCTCGAAGACTGTCATCGAAGTGGTGCGCGAGGGGGTGCAGCCAATTATGGACCTCCTTGCAGAATTTGACAAAGTCAACGAAAGCTTTGCCGACCCCGATGTGCTCGACTCTCCCGACAAGATGGACGCCCTCCTGGCCCGCCAGGCCGAGCTGCAAGACAAGCTCGATGCCGCCGACGCCTGGAACATCGACTCCAAACTCGAACGCGCCATGGACGCCCTCCAGTGTCCCCCCGACGACCAGCCTGTCGACACCCTCTCCGGTGGCGAGCGGCGCCGTGTGGCCCTCTGCCGCCTCCTCCTTAGCCAGCCCGACATCCTGCTGCTCGACGAGCCCACCAACCACCTCGACGCCGAGAGCATCGACTGGCTCGAACAGCACCTCCAGCAATATCCCGGCACCGTGATAGCCATCACTCACGACCGCTACTTCCTTGACCACGTGGCCGGATGGATTCTCGAGCTCGACCGCGGCGAAGGCATCCCCTGGAAAGGCAACTACTCCTCCTGGCTCGACCAGAAGACCAAACGGATGGCTCAGGAAGAGAAGCAGGCTTCCAAGCGCCGCAAGACCCTCGAACGCGAGCTCGAATGGGTGCGTATGGCCCCGAAAGCACGTCAGGCCAAAGGAAAAGCCCGCCTCAACAGCTACGACCGCCTGCTCAACGAGGACCAGAAGGCCCGCGAAGAACGCCTCGAAATCTTCATCCCCAACGGCCCACGTCTCGGAGCCAAGGTAATCGACGTGGAGGGGTTCTCAAAAGCGTTCGGCAAGAAGCAGCTGTTCAAGGACCTCTCGTTCTCGCTCCCCCAAGGAGGCATTGTCGGAGTAATAGGCCCCAACGGAGCCGGCAAGACCACGCTGTTCCGCCTCATTATGGGGCAGGAGACACCCGATGCCGGCACCTTCGACGTCGGCGAAACCGTCAAGATTGCCTACGTCGACCAGACCCACCACGACCTCCTGCCCGACAAGACCGTCTACGAAGTCATCTCACAGGGCCTCGAAACGTTCCGTATGGGAGGGCGCGACGTCAACGCCCGAGCCTACCTCTCACGATTCAACTTCACCGGAGCCGACCAGGAAAAGCCTATCGCAGTCCTCTCCGGAGGCGAACGCAACCGCCTCCACTTAGCCATGGCGCTCAAGGAGGAGGGGAACGTGCTGCTGCTCGACGAGCCCACCAACGACATCGACGTCAACACCCTGCGGGCCCTCGAAGAAGGCCTTGAAGAGTTTGCCGGATGCGCCGTAGTCGTCAGCCACGACCGCTGGTTCCTCGACCGCATCTGCACCCACATCCTCTCCTTCGAGGGGGACGGCAACGTAATCTTCTACCAAGGCTCCTACTCCGACTTCGAAGAGTGGAAACGCGCTCGCAACGACGGCAAAGAACCCCCGCGCCGCCGCTACCGCAAGCTGATGGAATAATCCCCCCGCGCACACACACAACACCCCCCTCGCCGACCTAACGGCGAGGGGGGCTATTGTTCAAGAAAGAGCGTTGGCATCAGGGATTCCACTGGCAAGCCACCATCGTGAGTTTCGGACACGCTATAGTGCGGAAATCCATTATCTGATTGTAGCGGCAGTTCACATAAGTCAGTGAAGAGTCAAAAGAAACATCGAGCATTGTCAGCTGATTGTTGTTACATATCAAGCGCTGGAGGAAGGTCTGATTTGAAAGAGTCAGCTCGGTCAAGTCATTGTATGCACAATCAACATACTGCACATTCGGACAATCCTGAAGAGTCACGGAGGTCAAATCGTTATACGAGCACACCACATCCAATAGAGCCGGACAGTTCCTCACACCGAAGGTCACCATATTGTTGTCCGAGCAGATTACAGAGGCCAGCGATGGCAGACCGGACACCACAAAGGTCTGAATCTCATTGTCGTCGATATTAAGGTTCTGCAGACTCTCGACACCTGAGAGCGTCAGCTGTGTCAGCTTGTTGTAGCCCGCATACAGATTCTTAAGCCCCGTACACCCGCTCACATCCAAAGTCTCCAGACGGTTGCCCTGGCAATTCAATGTCTTAAGATTGACTGCATTGGCCACACTGAGCTCCACAAAGAGATTGTTCGACACATTCAGCACACTCAGCCGCGGAGTGTTGTTGAGATCTATCTCTGTCAGGCGGTTTTTGTAGACACTCACATTCTGCAGCGCCTCACAGCCGCTCACATCTATAGTCGACAGCTTATTGCGCGAGGCATTAAGATCGGTCAGATTAGTAGCTCCGGCCACACTGAGCGATGTCAGCTCGTTGCGCGACACATCCACCTTTGTCAGTGCCTTAAATCCCGCCAAATTAAGAGTGCCTCCAAGTTTCTTATCCTTCCAGTCTATAGCGGTGACGTGGCCGTTTTCCACCTTCACGCCCTCTATCGATCCTATAGCATTGACATCTGTCACTTTCAAGGCCTGGGCATTTGTGCCCTCTTTAGCCGGCTCAGCAAGGAAAGCTTTCAAGAGTTTAGCTTCATTTTTGTCTACATTCTGAGCAAATGCTGCTGTCGTGCTCCCGAGCAGGACTGCAAGAATTAATAACGCTTTTTTCATAAAACAATAGGATTTTTTTAGTTTGTTATTGAGTGATTTTGTACTATTCTAACACACCCCCGCGCAAAAGGTTCACACAACAGCAAAAAAATCTCTACACCTCAGCAAAAGATAATCAGATAATCAGATAATCACCCCCCATAGGGGTCACTGATTATCTGATTATCTGATTATCCTCTCTTGCTCCTCAGCCCGATTCGGCTCCTATACACCTATATATATTATTTATTATTATATATTATATATTATTATTTATATATATTATATAGCCTAAAAGTTACAAATCGTCACCGCCGACCGACACCCTTACCACTCGCACGCATAATCATCCATAATCAGATAATCACATAATCAGCAAGGGGGTCCCCCCCTACCCAACTGATTATGTGATTATCTGATTATTTGATTAAGGTGCGATATATCTCCGTCAGGCGAGCAATCGCACGTGGCAGCGAAAACCTGCTCACTATCAGCTCGTGCGAAGCCTCAGAAATAGCGCTACGCAGCCCTGCGTCAGAGGCAAGACGCTCTATCGCCGCGGCAAGCGCCGCAACATCACCGGGCGCCACGAGCAGACCCGTCACCCCATCGGTTATCACCTCCGGAATCGAAGCTATCGGAGTCGAAACATTCGGAATCCCGCGAGCCATAGTCTCAAGAATAGTCATCGGGAGCCCCTCATTGTACGACGGGAGCACATTAATCATCGTCCCGACCAAAATCCGCTCCTTCTCCTCGCCCGAAATCCACCCCACGTGAGCCACCCTGTGGCCGAGCCCGAGCCGCTCCACACGCTCCCTCACCTCATCCACCTCACCGTCGCCACACAGATAAAACTTCACATCCCGTGGCAGCGACCCGTCAATCATCGCCATCGCCTCAAGAAGGTCATACACCCCCTTGCGCTCACCAAGGCGCCCAAGCAGCAACACACCCCGCGCCCCGGCGCCATAGGGGTTGTCAGGGCCCACAGCCACAGCATTATAGAGCGCCTCCACGCGTGCCGACGCCGCCTTCCCTGCAATCATAGGGATAAGCCGCCGGCTCAACACTATATTAAGGTCAGCCGCCGACAGCACACCGTCGACCCACCGCCGGGCCCACCCCGGGAGCCCCGAATACCAAAGCTCGAACTCCGCGCCGTGATGATGCAACACCACCGGGACTCCATAACGCTTCAAAATCTTGAGTAGCAACCCCTTGCGCACAAAACTCCCGCGCTCCGACACGTGAAGATGCGCCACATCAATCTCCCCGCGGCGCGCCATCCCCACAATACGCACCAAAGCCTTGGCAAAACACGCCACAAGCCCGGCCTTCCCCGCATCGCAGTGAGTGGGCACAAACCTCAGGGCCACATCCTCATCCCAGCCACGATAGTCAAGGTAGCCCTTCACCACCGAGACCATCCCGCCCTTGTAGGACAAATCCGAACAGCACACAAGCACTTGCATACCACTATTCCGCCCCCTCACAGCTCAGATATTAGGCCTTGACCAGATAAAAGTCTCCTCACACCGCAGCGGCGCCGTCAGCGAGCCCACCCGCAGCGTAAAATCCCCCTCCTCGAGAGTCCACTGCCCCTGAGCGTTGACAAACGCCAGGTCGGAAGCCGCAATCCGCAGCTCCACCTCGCGTTTCTCCCCCGCCTCAAGCGCCACCGAGGCAAACGCCCGCAGACGCTTATTGTCAGGCACCACCGAGGCCACACAGTCAGTGGTGTAGACCATCACCGTCTCCACCCCGGCGCGCTCCCCGGTATTGGCCACATCCACCCGCACCGTCAGCTCATCGCCGGCACGGAACCCGCTGTGGCTCACACGCAGATTGGAATACTCAAACGTGGTGTAAGAACGCCCGTAGCCGAAAGGCCACTGCACATTCACCCTCGCATCGTAGTCATACGAGCCCTCCATCTTCGGCGCCTCCTCCGACGCCTTATAGTCATAAGTGGTCAGCGAATTTATCTCGCGCGGATAGGTGAACGGGAGCTTCCCCGAGAAATTCCTCTCGCCGCTCAGAAGCGCCGCTAAAGCATCGCCACCGCGATTGCCCGGCAGCATCCCCTCCACCACCGCCGTCGCAAGCGGCTCTATATCCGCTATGATGCGGGGACGCCCGCTGTTAATCACCAGCACTATCGGCTTCCCGGTCTGAGCCAGCGCCTTGACCATATCGCGCTGAAGGCCGGAGAGATAAAGGTCAGTGAGATTGCCCGGGGTCTCGCAATACGAATTCTCCCCCACACACGCCACTATCACGTCGGCCTCGGCCGCAGCCCTCACAGCCTCAGCCGTCCCGACACTCTCCTCGTCGTAATACTTTCCCCGCTCCGGGAAGGTCACCGTGGGCACATAAGTGACATTGTCGGCGCCAAACTTGGCCGCAAGCCCCTCATAGATAGTATTATAACGCTCCGCATAGCGCTCTGCGAGATTACCCTGCCACGAGTAGCTCCATCCGCCGTTGAGCGCACGCATCGAACACGCCGTAGGGCCCGTCACCAATATCTTCGCATCGCTGCCGAGCGGCAAGAGCCCGGCATCATTCTTCAGCAGCACCATCGACCGCACGGCAGCCTCAAGCGCTATGCCGTCCCACTCCCCGGAGCCAAACTCGGGATACTGAGCCACCGACGTGTTGGGCTGCTCGAAAAGCCCGAGCCGATACTTCAGGCGCAGGCAGCGCGTGGCAGCATCGTCGATACGGCTCATAGCCACCTTCCCCTCGTTGACAAGCTCTATCAGAAGCTCGCAGAAGTCGGCCTTGTACGGCTCCATAGCCATATCCACGCCCGCATTGACGGCTATCCTGATGGCATCCTTCTTGTCGGCCGCCACGTGCTCGCGCGTGTAGAGATTGTTGATGTCGGCCCAGTCGGTCACTATCAGGCCGTCCCACTGCAGGTCATCTTTGAGCCAGCGCGTCAGCAGCTCCCACGAGGCGTGGACCGGAGTGCCGTTGACGCTGGCCGAGTTCACCATCACAGTCAGCGCCCCGCTCTTCAGCCCCTCGAGGAAGGGCGCAAAGTGCTTGTCGCGCAGGTCGGACGCGGTGATGACGGCCGGAGTGCGGTCTTTCCCCGAAAATGGGGAGCCATACCCCATATAGTGCTTCAGCGTCGCCGCTATGTGGCGCCCGTCCACCCTGTTGGGGTCAGTGCCCTGAAAGCCCCTCACCGCGGCAGCTCCCATCACGGCATTCACCAGCGCATCCTCGCCATAATTCTCCCAGAAGCGCGGCCAGCGCGGATCGCGAGCCAGGTCGAGCGTGGGGGTGAAGGTCCACGGGCAGTTCGCCGCACGTGTCATCCACGCCGTTATCTCCGCACTCTCCTCCACCAAGCGGGGGTCGAACGTGGCGGCCATATTTATCCCCTGGGGGAAGAGCACACCGTCGTTCACATAGGTGGTGCCGTGAATCTCGTCAAGCCCGTAGATCACCGGCAGCCCCCCGTTGAGCCGCATCGACGACTCCTGGAGCGTCGCTATCAACTCATCCCACTCGGCGGCCGAGAGCGACGTCGAGCCGGGGGTGTTCAGAAACGACCCCACCTTATAGCGCGATATCACTGAGTCGACCTTCGCCTTGGAGAGCGCAAAGCGCCCGTCGGGGCCAAAGGTGCCCACCACATCTATTTGCAGCTGCAGCATCTGCCCCACCTTCTGCTCGAGCGTCATGGCTGAGAGCGTCTCCATCACCTTGGCTTCAAGGGCGGGATCGGCCGGGATTACGGGGAGCGTCACGGGGCTATAGGCCATAGCGGTCAGCGCTGCCGCTGCCGCGACTATGAGAGTGAGAGTCTTTTTCATAGCGTCAGTTTGGGGTGGATGTGGCAGTGGGTTTTGATTCAGGGTTCACTCCCTTGTTGAGCTCGGGATAGGATATTCGGGAGTGATACATAGTGAGCAGACGCTGAGTGAACACCTCCTTGACGGCGCTCACATCGCGAAACGAGATGGTCGACTCATTGTGCAGCCCCTCGGCTATCTGGCTGTCCACAATCTTGTTGACAAGCATCCTGATAGCCTCCGGAGTGTGCTCCTTCATCGAGCGCGAGGCAGCCTCCACGGCGTCGGCCATCATCAGCAGCGACGTCTCCCGGCTCTGCGGGTTCGGGCCCGGATATGTAAAGGGCGCGGGGTCAATCTCCTCGCCCGGATGGGCATTGGCATAGGTGGTGTAGAAATAGCGAGCCTTCCCCGCCCCGTGATGCTCGGCTATGAAGGTCTTGATGGTCTGCGGCAGTCGGGCTTTATCGGCCATCGCAAGGCCGTCTCTGATGTGGCCGGTCACTATGCGGGCGCTCTGTATCGGGTCGAGCGCATCGTGGGGGTTGACGCCGTGTTGATTCTCGGTGAAGAAGGCCGGATTCTTTATCTTCCCGATGTCGTGATAGAGCGCTCCGGTCCTGACCATCTGCACATTGGCGCCGATGCGCTGCGCTGCAGCCGAGGCAAGGTTGCTCACGGCCATCGAGTGGTTAAACGTGCCGGGACACTCCTCCGAGAGCTCGCGCAACAGCGGATTGTTGGTGTCCGACAGCTCCACGAGCGTCACCATCGAGGTGAACCCGAACACCCTCTCGAGCAGAAACATCAGCACATAGCTGAACGAGATGAGCACGGCATTCACCGCAAACGCCCCGAACATCCTCAGCGAGATTTTCTCCACCGACCCGGTCTGCATTATCTCCACCGAGAGATAGCACAGGGCATAGCTCAGGAAGATGAACGCCGCGGTGCGTATCAGCTGGCTGCGCCGCGACAGGTCGTTGAGCGAGTCGATGGCCACCACTCCGGCTATCACCTGGATGAAGATAAACTCCAGCGGGAAGGTGGCTATGATGGCGCCCAGGAGCACTGTGACAAGATTGATGAAAAAGGCTGTCCGCGAGTCGACGAACACGGCCACGAGGATGGGCACCATCGTGAAGGGCGTGATATAAAGCCCGAGCGTGAACGAGGCGTGCATCGCAAACGTGAAGAGCGCAAACACCGTCACAAGGCTCACCGTGAACACCGTCACACGGTCGCTCCGGAACAGCTGCGGCCTGAATATCCACAGATAGCCATACAGCGCCGCAAGCACTATCATCACATAGAGCGTCTGCCCCGCTATCGGGTAATGGTCCTGCGAGATTTGGCCTGTCTCACCGCGCTCTTCGCTCATCTCCTCATATGTGTGGAGGATTGTGGCCACCCGTGTGGTGACGATGTCGCCGCGGTCTATCACCCTCTCCCCCTGCTGAATCACGCCCACAGGCGCCAACACTCGCTGATAGGCATCCTGCAGGAGCGACTGCGTCGTGGCCGAGTCGATGGCTATATTGGGCTCGAGCATATCGGAGAGGCGTGTGGCTGTCAGCGCCTTGCGGATATCCTTGTCGGAGAGGAGCGAGTCAAGCTGCTCATAGGCCTTAAACGCCGAGAGATAGCTGACCGTGGGCACTGAGACAGCGACATTGTCGCGGATAAACCGCACCGTCGGCAAGCTTCCGTCGGCTATGCGGGCATAGGTGTCGCGGTCAACGATGCCATTATCATATACCATCCTCAGCGAACTGATTATCTGATTTTTCTGTGCCGGAGTGATATCAAGGCCGTCCATCTTCGAGAGCCGCTCGGTGTAGTCGGCTATGATAGTCTTCTCCAAGGTGGCATCGCGCTTGAACACCGGCTCAAAGTTGGTGTCGATGCTGTCTTTCAGCCGTGAGGCGCTCACCGAGTCAAGCCTTTCGGGGATATCAAAGGGGGCCGTGAAGAGCGCATAGCTCCACGGGCGGTTCACCTCGTAGACAAAGCGGTCCTTGTCCGAACGCGGCAGGAAATAGACTATCAGCGCCACTGATGCCACATAGAGGGCGGCGCGGAGCAATATGTCGCGGGGGGTCAGTCGGGTCATAGGTTGCGATAGATGGTCCAAGTGATTATACAAGTGATTATGATTATGATGAATCCTCGCGAACTGATTATGGCGTGCAGGCGAGGAAAGCGGTCCGGGGCCCACTCCGCCACTATGGCTGCGCCCATCACCGGCAGCGCCACGGCGAGCAGCGGATTGAGGGCTATCGCTTCGGCCGTCCGGCCGTGGAGCAGGGCGTGAAGCGCTCTTTGCGAGCCACACCCGGGACACTCAAGCCCGGTCAGGGTCCTGAACAGACAGCGCGGGAAGGGCATTGCGGCGGGGTCACACTGATAATACACCACCGCCATCACGGCCACTGCCGCCACTGCGGCGCCCGCTGCAGCCCATCGTAGCCCTCTGCTCATCTCACTGCCTCATCATTGCTCAGAGAGCCGCCAGCACCGAATAGAGCATATAGAAAGGGGTCCATATCAGTCCGGCCACAAACGATATCACACACCACCACCCGGCTCGCTCCGAGGCTCGCTCCGAGGCGGCATAGTCGCCCTGCTGATAGGCCGGGGCCACCTTGGCGGCATAGAAGATGGCCACCAGGCCCGTCGGGAGGCAGCAGCAGAGCATCGCCGCTATGGCCCATCCCAAGTAGGTGCGTGGCTGCGGGGGCAGAGGCTTGGCCGCTCCGGCCGCTCTCAAGGCTCCACACAGCTCCGCGAGGGCCCCGACGGTGGTCCAGTCGGCAAGACCTTCGCGCCACACGGGGGTGTCAGGCGTCACATCGCGGCGCCTCAGCAGCTCTTCGGCCGTCAGAGGGCCCGTCTGCAAGCCCCCTGACATTATCCAATACTTCTTTTCCATCTCTGCAGCAAGGAGGGGGGGTTAGAAGAACTTTGTCTCCTCCCCGAGGATGTCGGAGAGCAGATTGTTGGCTAAGCGGGAGGCTCCGATGCGGAAATACTCATTTCCTTCCACCCATTTCTCACCCAGCACCGTGCGCACTATCGTATAGTAGGCCAACGCCTCATCCGTGGTCGACACGCCGCCGGAGGCCTTGAACCCCACCATACGGCCCGTCTTTTCGTGATATTCCCTGATGCACTCACACATCACATAGGCGGCCTCGAGCGTGGCTCCGGCATATTCCTTGCCTGTGGAGGTCTTGATGAAATCGGCCCCGGCATAGAGGCTCAGGAGCGAGGCATTGCGGATATTCTCGGCCGTCTTAAGGGCGCCGGTCTCAAGGATTACCTTCAGCAGCGAATCGCGGCAAGAGTGTTTCATCTCCGAGATCTGATCCGTCACCTCCTCATAGTCTCTGTCAAAGAAGTCGCCAAGCGGGAGCACCACGTCAATCTCATCGGCCCCCGACTCAACGGCAAGCGCCACCTCGGCTATTTTCACCTCGGCAAACGTCTGTGCCGACGGAAACGACCCCGCAACCGCGGCTATATCCACCTCGGTCACATCAAGCACCGTGCGCACTATAGGCACAAAATTGGGATACACACAGATGGCCGCAACGTTGGGCAGGTCGCCATGCTCGTGCTCAAAGGCGTTCACTCGCTCCACAAACTCTGCCACGGAGCGCTGCGAGTCGGTTGACTTCAGCGTGGTCAGGTCAATCGAATTGAATATGGAGCGGAGCACCTCGGGCTTCCTGTTCTCCTCAAGATGCTTCTCAAGTATCTCGGCCACACGGGCCTTCACGGCCTCGTCGGAGACCTCCACCTTCGAGTCGGCAATAATCTGCTGATATTTATCCATAGATATGGTCTGTTATTTTAAGTGATTATCTGATTATGTGATTATCAATAGGCCTGTCTGATTATCTGATTATCTGATTATCCGATTATCCGACATTCTCGCTCTTGCCCGCCGGCCTCAGGTCCGGCTCCGAGTCGATCACTATGGTCACCGGGCCGTCGCCCACAAGCGCCACTTGCATATCGGCTCCAAACACTCCGCGCTTCACCTCGCGCCCCAGCAGGCGCTCACACTCCGCGCAGTATAGCTCATAGAGCGGCACCGCAAGGTCGTGGCCCGCGGCGTTGATATAGCTCGGCCTGTTCCCCTTGCGGGTCGAAGCCAGCAGTGTAAACTGGCTCACGGCCAGCAGCTCGCCCCCGACGGCCGACAGCGAGAGATTCATCACCCCCGAGTCGTCGTCAAACACCCGCAGGGCCACCGTCTTGGCCGCAAGCCTCTCGGCATCGGCCCGCGTGTCGCCACGGCCTACGCCCACAAGCGCCAGCAGCCCCGGCCCTATCGAGCTGTGGAGCGCGCCGCCTATGCTCACCGAGGCCTCGCTAACTCTTTGCAACACTACACGCATAATGTCACAAAGATAGACATTAAATTTAAATCTCGCAACTCCCCAAAAAGAAAATTGGAAGCCCACCCCCTTCTGATTATCTGATTATCTGATTATGCCCCGCCTCCCCCGACTGAAACAAGAGCCGCGGAGTGGCTCAAAACTGTCACCCCGCGGCTCTTTATCGTTGATATCTATTGTCAGTCGGCCTGTTGAAGCTCGCTGAACGCCTTGCGCGCAGCGTCCGAGCCATCCCACGGATGCTCCACCACTCGGCCGCGCGAGGGCGCCTTGTGCCAGTTGGCGTTCTGATAGCCCTTGCCGTCGCCGTCGTTCACCCAATCCTGGAACGAGGGGAACACCTCGCCGTTGCTTGAGATTCCGCCGGGATAAGCACCCGAGATAGGCATCTTCTCAAGAGGCCAGGCCCACGTGCCGGGCAGGATGATCATCTGCGGAGCCACTCCCTTGGCGTCGGGCCGTGTCACCTCCTCATAGGTGCCGTCGCCGCGATCCACCTTCACCGAGAAGCCCAGCACCTTGCCTTCGATTGCCCCGGCCTTGTCGGCGTCGGTGAGCGTAAACGAGCGATCCACCGGTATCTTCATCGTGGTGACATTGCCATAGTCCACGTTGCGGCTGCCGTTGCCCACGCCCACCACGGCGTTCTTGGCATCGTGGCCAAACCACTTATTGACGTGGTCAAACCGCCGGTTGGCGCCTACGAATGGCCCGCCGACCACCTCGCCATGCTCTCCGCCGGAGCCGTCGAGCTCATAGCCGTTGTAGAACAGCTGCACAGGCAGCGTACCGCCGGCTGCAAGCATAGTGACAAACGCCACTTCGCTTTCGGCCACATGCTCCACGGCAAACACCACATCGTTGAAGTCGATGTCAGAGTCGGCAATCGCTCCGAGGTCTTCCACCGCAAAGATATACGGGTTGGTCTCGATATCGCCATCCACAATCTCCGTATTCTCACTCTCCGGAGCCACCATAAACGCAATATCGTTGAAGTCATAATCCACCCAGTCCTCAAAGCTGAAATAGCGAATTTCTTCTCCGTTCACTTCTACGGTATATGTCATAGCCGTTGAGTATTTTCGGTTAGACAAGGGCGTTATCGTGACATTGTCTTTTGTAAGTTTATTGTGAATATTGGGTTCGCCATCACCCGGTGTTTGATTATAGGTGCCCCAACCCTCGGTAAAATAACCGGAAGCAGCTTGACCCTCATCCAAATTATTGAAGAATGAGTTAGGCATAGTCTGATTGAGCGATGACATAGAATAGTTAGTGTACGGTTTGGGAGCATCGCCGGGGCCGGTAATGTTAGCCGCACCATTGTTGTTGCGGATATAGAAACCGAATATGACACCCTTGGGCAGAGTGAACGAAATTCTGTGTGTGATCACTTCGTCCTGACCTCTTTCAGACACGGCGTATTTTGACGGCATAGCCGTGCGGCTGAAATTATGACCGGGCTCGCCATTTCCGTCCCACACTCGCGTTCCAGCTGTAAGATTGTTCCAATCAATATTATCATCCGGCGTTTCACGCGAAGCTGTCCGACGGGGAGAGTTCGTCGGGCTCTTTGCAAGTCGGCATGTGAATCCGGCTAACAGACGGCTCTGTTTGTTGAAATCACTTGTCGCAACATATGCTTGATCGGCATAAATTCTGAAAGTAGAATACTGACCATATCGCGATTTACTCTTAGAATCTGATACACCTGTTTCTATTGGCCCTTTATCAATGGGCTCAACAGTCTCTATTGCGCCCGCATCTTTACAAACAATTAAAATGGGCTCTGATATCTCACTGTCCATAGTGGTGTAAACAGTTATAAGCATATCCTGTTTCGGAACTATTTTAAAAACCCCATAATCTTCCGTATTAATATCATCTTCATCAATAGGATAGGTCACATCACTCTTATTTTTCGTTTTACAATATATAGAATTGTAAAATTTGACTTTATCGTTACCATCGGGAATAGGTAATTCAAACCCATCTTTAAAGATCTCAGCTTTGGTAGTATTTGTTGTATTTGTGATAACATACACATCCATTATTGCCTTGTCAGCCTCCCTCACTAATGATTCATCAGTGGCGTCAATCGGGTTGCTAATCAACGAGGGATCAAGAGTTATCACAGTAATATCGTCAACAAATTTATCGGATAAATCTTCCGCCTCAGTTGTGAATTTCAACGTAAACTTTGAATTGAGAGCTGTTCGCTTATCACCCTCTTCATTATCCGTTGCCTCATATGAGCCTGCTTCCAGTGTGAAAGTAACTTCCTGCATAAAATCAAGTCCCGAATATTGATATGTGACAGTGCGTTTGTCGCTGTCAACAGTAGGTGCTGACAAAGTTCCGGCACTCAAGGTTGCTTTATGAGCGGAAAGGAGCTTAATATCACGGCTAAAGGTGAGCGTAATTATTCCTTCCCGCTTCCTATTTTTTTTACCATTTTCAGGAATTGACGAAATCGAAATATCCGGACCAAACGTAGCACGGCGATACAAGTTGTGAAGAGTTGGCGTATCTTTGTCTTCTTTGTCCACAAAGTTATCGAAAACATCCATTGTCTTCATAGCGCCGTTTTCATACCAATAGACACCAAGGATATCATCGGCCGTGGTCTGCCAATAGATAGGGTAAACCACAAAGGGGTTTCCATCTGACACAAAGCTGAAGTCAGAGATCACCTTTCTACTATTAAGATTACTTGGTTCACCCTCAGGCAGCTCCTTTTGAATGGCGGCAACATAATCCTTGCTCCAGAAATAGCCGTTTTCCAAAGAATAACCGTTGAGACGATCCTGGCCGGTGATTCCTCTCGACACAACCGGGGCGATGGTGAGTTCGCCGCCAAGCGGGACGATTTCAAAGGCGTCGCCACCCTTCACCAACACCTCCTCTATCGGCTTCGGGCAGTCAAATTCAAGCGTGCGCGAGCCCGCCACGCCCTTAAAGTAGCCCAACAATTTGGTCTTGCCATCCTCGCGGCAGAGTATCTGCACGTCGGTGGCGGTCATCGTGGTCACAGTGACCGAGGCGCGCTTCACCACACTCCAATCCTGCTCCGGATTGATAAGACCATATGATTTGATAAATTCGCGTGTGTAGAGCTCTTGCGACGGAATTTCAAGCGGTTCAAGCTGGCAGCTTGTCACAATGCCGCAAAGGGCGGCCACCGCTAAATATTTATTTAAGTGCATCTTTTGGTTTAAGATATTGATTTAAGATTCAGTTGGTTCAATAAGTTGGTCGGGAGGCTATCATCTGCCATTAGAATCAAAAGTCTCGGTCAACGATTATAAATCGCGCAAAATTACAAAATTTCAACGTTTACCC
>JAFLRW010000249.1 GCA_022511285.1 Duncaniella sp. | reverse complement strand
ATATAACACTGATGAAATTTTTTCGCTTAGCCCTCAT
The DNA here is from genome assembly GCA_022511285.1 of Duncaniella sp. Classification (GTDB taxonomy): domain Bacteria; phylum Bacteroidota; class Bacteroidia; order Bacteroidales; family Muribaculaceae; genus Duncaniella. The sequence goes on along the minus strand of JAFLRW010000249.1, from coordinate 2,044 downwards.
TGCCATAGCGCTTTTGCCCATACTCAGTTCCTGCAATTATAATTCCCTCGTGGAGCAGAAACAGAATGTGGAGCAGCAATGGGCTGAGGTGCAGAACCAGTATCAGCGTCGTGCCGACCTCATACCCAATCTGGTGGCGACAGTGAAGGGTTATGCCACTCACGAGAGTGCTACTCTTGAGAAGGTGACACAAGCCCGAGCAGCAGCCACGTCAATAAACATTAGTGCAGACCAACTTGACGATGAAACGCTGGCCAAATTTCAGGCTGCGCAGAACAATCTGACCGGTGCGTTGAAGTCGCTGCTCGCCGTCACGGAGGCTTATCCTGATTTGAAAGCTAACGAGAACTTTCGCGACCTTCAGGTGCAGCTCGAGGGGACTGAGAATAGGATTGCCACTGCTCGTGGCAGATACACTGTGGCCGTGGCGAGTTATAACACTGCCATCAAAAAATTCCCTACGGTTATATATGCCGGATGGTTTGGCTTCTCGCCTCAGCCTCAGTTTAGTGCTGATGCTGCCGCCCAGAACGCTCCCGAAGTGCAATTCTGACATTTGTTAACAATGATTAGTGTAGACTCTAAACATACAATGCGTCTGTCATTGACGTCGGTGGTCGCTTTGGTGATAATGGCGACTATTGCCGCCTGCAACGACGAGCCTGACAACGTCTGGGACCGTTATGAGACGTGGCGCACCGATAATGAGAGCTTTTTTGAGGAGCAGCGCTATAAGATTGTCGATGGATTGAACTATTATCAGACCATCACTCCTGTGTGGAATTCGTCAGCGCAAGTGCTGATACGCTATCTCAATGACCGCACCCTTACAGAGGGAAATCTCACCCCTCTGCTCACATCCACTGTGGCAGTCAAATATAGGGGGCATCTCTACAATGGTGAGCCGTTTGACTCGTCATATACTCAGAAAGATAGTATATTTACCACTTCAGTGGGCAATGTTATTGACGGATGGACCATCGCACTGCAACATATGAGAGTGGGGGATAGTGTGGAGGTGGTGATTCCCTATCATTTGGCTTACGGCTCGCAGAGCACAGGCAAGATTGTTCCATATTCAACTCTCATATTCAACATTAAGCTTGTTGATATCCCCTATTTTGAAGTGCGTCCTTAAGAAAGATGGATTTTAGTCTGCTTGCCACTGCTGAGGGGTCGGATGCCCGCGCCGGCCTGATATCTACCGATCATGGGGTTATCGAGACTCCCATCTTTATGCCCGTGGGGACACTCGGCACCGTCAAGGCTGTGCATCGCCATGAACTTGAGGATGATGTCAAGGCTCAGATAATTTTAGGCAATACATATCATCTTTACTTGCGCCCGGGTCTTGATGTGCTCGGAGCCGCCGGTGGTCTACATAAATTTGAAGGGTGGGAGAGACCCATCCTCACCGATAGCGGCGGATTTCAAGTGTTTTCCCTGTCGGCTAATCGCAAGCTCAAGGAGGAGGGAGCGCACTTTCGCAGCCATATAGATGGATCAAAACATCTTTTCACACCTGAAAATGTGGTGGATATTCAGCGCATAATAGGTTCTGATATTATGATGGCACTTGATGAGTGCCCTCCCGGAACAGCAGATTTTGACTATGCGCGCAAGTCTCTTCAACTCACCAAGAGATGGTTGGAGCGCGGGTGGCGCCATTTTAACTCCACAGAGCCTCTTTATGGCCACCGTCAAGCTTTTTTCCCTATAGTCCAGGGGGTGACATATCCGGAATTGCGACGCGAAGCTGCTCGCCATGTCGCCGACCTCGGGGCAGAGGGTAATGCCATTGGTGGGCTTGCCGTCGGCGAACCGACAGAGGTGATGTATGAAATGATTGAGGTGGTCAATGATATCCTTCCCAAGGACCGTCCGCGCTACCTGATGGGTGTGGGCACTCCTGCAAATATCCTTGAGGCTATTGACCGCGGTGTGGATATGATGGACTGCGTGATGCCTACAAGAAATGGACGAAACGGAATGTTATTTACCCGGAACGGGGTAATGAACATGAAAAACAGGAAATGGGCTGATG
>JAFLRW010000248.1 GCA_022511285.1 Duncaniella sp. | reverse complement strand
AGTTTGAGCCGATCGACTCCTCCGATATGACGCCCGATGGATGGTGTGAGATTGCAGAGGCAATCGAAGGGAATTATGAGGATTATGATGGTTTTGTTGTGCTCCACGGCACAGACACAATGGCCTATACGGCTTCGGCACTCTCTTTCCTGCTCAAAGGCCTTAACAAACCGGTAATCATCACCGGTTCGCAGCTCCCCATCGGCGAAGTGAGGACTGACGGCGAGGAGAATCTGATAACGGCACTTCAGATTGCAGCAGCAAGGGCGGCTGACGGCCTGCCTATGGTTAGAGAAGTGGCTATTCTTTTTGAAAACTACCTCTGGCGTGGCAATCGCTCTACTAAAATGAGCGCTGACAACTTCAACGCCTTCAAGAGCAACAATTATCCCTATTTGGCCAAAATTGGCCTTGGAATACATTTTGCTGAGAAAGCCCTTTTGCGCCCCTCGGGGACAGAACCTCTATCTGTCCACAATGCAATGGATACGGCCGTGATGTTTATTGACCTTCATCCCGGGATGACGCAAACCACGTTGCATCACCTGCTTGCCACACCGGGCATCAAAGGAATAGTGATGCGCACTTATGGTGCCGGAAACGCTCCGACTACCGATTGGTTTGTCGAGGAGCTGCGTCAGGCTATAAGCCGAGATATAGTGATTGTCAATGTCACCCAGTGTGTTAATGGTGGCGTCCATCCGGGTCGATATATCTCCGGTGCCATACTCTCGCAATGTGGCGTGATATCCGGATTGGATATGACCTCAGAGGCCGCAATCACTAAATTGATGTATCTCTTCGGACGCGGACTCACTCCCGAAGAAGTCAAAAAGAAAATCAATATAGATCTGCGTGGCGAGCTCACACTTGGCGGCCATCCAGTCCTCCGCGAGGATGTGCTTTATGATATTTAGTGCCTTAAAGTTGAATTTTAATCCGGTTGTAAGTTGTAATGGCAAACATATCTTCGATATCCAAAGGTCCACGACAGTCCAACTTTGAGCTGCTGAAAATCATCGCCATGTTTTTAGTCTTGATAGCGCATGCCGATTTCTATTCTCTTGGCACTCCCGGTCAAGAGGATTTCGCTTCAAGCCCGGTTAATGCAGTCACGAGGACTGTGTTTCAGGCTATTTCAATAGTCTGTGTCAATGTGTTCATCCTTATATCGGGGTGGTTTCGTATCCGTCCTTCTTTGAAAGGATTTTTAAATTTGATATTTCAATGTGCCTTCTTTTACGGTGGTTACTACATTATTGCTGTTGTGACCGGATATGCAACCTTGTCTTTAGGGTCAATAGTTTACGCTCTTTGTCCGGATTCAAACGGTATTAGTTGGTTTATTGTCGCATATATTGCATTATACATTCTGTCGCCAATATTGAATTCCTTTCTTGAGAACTCATCAAAAAAGCAAATTGAAATATTTTTAGTGTCGTTCTATTTATTCCAAACAGTCTATACCATCTATCTCCTTACCGGATATATATCTCACGGATATTCACCATTCTCCTTTATAGGTTTATATGTATTGGCTAACTAACTAAATATCTATAAATCAAGGTTTTATAAATGGGGGGGGTAATTTATATTCTATCTGTCGTTGCGATAACGACCTCATTTATTGTTGAGAAAAATTATGGCATAGGGCTGGATTCCATGAGCTACTCTAATCCTTTTGTCGTGATAGGAGCCGTTGGATTATTGCTTTGGGCAAGTCAACTGAAGATTGAAAGCAACAAGTATATAAACTGGATATCAAAATCTGTGTTAGCTGTATATTTATTCCATATCCCTAAAATTAGTTTTCCATGCGCGTATGTGGTTATCAATAGAAAGTTATATGAAAATTATAGCGGGATCGAATACTTAGGCCTGACGTTGGCGGTCATTATAGCTTTTTTTATAACAGCTATCTTGTTGGATAAACCTCGCATCTGGCTATGGAATAGGTTGGTGGCTAATGTCAGCAAGATTTATTCTCGAAAAGATGCATAGATAAAACAACAGGCAGGAAACAACCTCAGTTCTTCCTGCCTTGAACTTTGTGCGCATGAAGGGACTCGAACCCCCACGACCTAAGTCA
>JAFLRW010000247.1 GCA_022511285.1 Duncaniella sp. | reverse complement strand
AGTTCATAACGTCCGGTAACACGATTATAAACCATGCGTGACTGCGGATCAAACCGTCTGTTGGTGATATCTCCCTCCACAAAATAATCTCCCTCAGTCAACTCCGGGGCCTCAAGTGTGAAATGTGTCAAGACATAGTCAGCCTCGGTAGCCGAGTCGGCACTCTGCGCATCGCGAATCAGGAAACGACCGTGCTGAGTGCTGTCATACAGGTAGTTGCGCCGCGGGCCATCAACCACAAGCCCCATATTCGTCACCGGGGCCTCGCGGTCTATCCAATCTACGCCCATTCCGGGATAATAGAGTGTCACCGTCTCAAAGCGGCGGTATTCGTTGCCCGCCTCAAAGATTAGCGGTCGCAGATGCTCATATATCACTCGCCCGGGCGCTGTGCGTTGAGGAGTAGTGAGCACCACTTCATTATCCGGTCGTCCGTTCTGGGTGATTGTCACTCTCAGGTCATTGAAAGGGTCATCAAGTTGAAGATGGCGAGTGTCAATCTCCACACCCAGCTGCTGATGCGATGTGTTTGAGTCAATATCTGTGCGCGAAGTGGCTGTGAGTTTCACTCCGGCGGCCGGACTCATCACCCCGAATCGGGCTTGAAGCAGAATCTCCTCGGGCGCACTCTCGTCATACACCCGCAACAGATAGTTGCCGGGAGCAGTGATGCGAAGCTCATCGGAGGGCAAGGCGATGCGATAATGCACGTAATGCACCGTAGTGCCTTGCGAATAGTCATAATCCTCAATCTGCATTTCGTTAAAACCATCGACAAACTCGGAGTCGACCAATCCTTCCGGCTGCCAATATGCATCGCAGTGGGTCAGTGAGCAGCGCATCCAGCGCCGCTCCTCTGCAATTTCGTCAAACTCAATTATTATCCGGTCAGAAGCATCATCAATATTCACCACAGGGGGGGCATAACGGTTGCCCTCCACCCTCACTTCCAAAGTGCGAAACGAAGGAGCGAATATCCCCTGTCGGGTATCCTCGCTGCGCCCGGCAAGAACCACAACAAGGAGGCATATCATCAGCGTAATTCGTCTCACCACTCTATCGGATTCTGCCCGCGGGCGGTTAGATAATCATTGGCGCGCGAGAACGGTCGGCTGCCGAAAAATCCGCGCGAAGCACTCAGTGGCGACGGATGAGCCGAAGTGATGACACAGTGGCGCTTGCGGTCAATAAACTCACCCTTGCGTTGCGCGTATGCTCCCCATAGGATGAACACCAATCCCTCGCGTCGCTCGTTCAGATGCCTCACGGCAGCATCTGTCAGTTCCTCCCAGCCGCGGCCTTGATGCGAGCCGGCTCGTCCTGACTCCACCGTCAGTGTGGCATTGAGCAATAACACACCCTGCTTGGCCCAGCGCGAAAGATCGCCTGTCTGCGGAGGCTCCACCCCAAGATCAGAGCTAAGTTCGGCATAAATATTCTTAAGCGACCGAGGCAACTCAACCCCTGGATTCACTGAAAAACTCAAACCATTAGCCTGACCTGGCCCGTGGTAGGGGTCTTGACCGAGTATCACCACCCTGACCTGCTCAAACGGGCAAGCATCAAATGCGGCAAATATGCGCCCCGCCGGGGGATAACACACCGTGCGCCCATACTCACTCCGCACAAACTCGGCCAGAGCTCTGAAATATGGCTTATCCCACTCTTCGGCAAGGACACGTTTCCAAGACGCTTCGATTTTGACATCCATAGTAAGCTTTTTTTGCAAAAATACAAAAAATTCACTAAATTTGCACTCCCAAACGCACGTTATACAATTCTTAACGTCTCCGTAGTTCAATGGATAGAATATCGGATTCCGGTTCCGACGATTAGGGTTCGACTCCCTACGGGAATACCATAAAAAATAAAAAAATCATTACTGCAAGTACCAATGAAAACGAACCTAAGCTCAAAAATTAAGCTCGACTCGATTCCTCCGCGTTATTACGATCCCGGCGACGAAATTGAACTTGCCGCATTGACTCGTGAGGAGAAAATTGACACCAAAATTTACGAGACTCTTCAGGAAGGCTCGGAAGGTATTGCGGAACACGTGATTCACGCCCTTCAGCGCGCGGAAGCCAAA
>JAFLRW010000246.1 GCA_022511285.1 Duncaniella sp. | reverse complement strand
CGCTCACGCCGACGCTCTGGGCTGCGATGCCAAGGCGTGCGCCGTTCATCAGGGCCCTCACATATTTGATGAGGCCCATACGGCGCGAGCCGCATAGCTCGGCTTTGGCGTTCTTATCTGTGAGCTCGCAGGTGGGAGAACCCTTGATGCCCATTTTATTTTCAATACGACGCACGTTGACGCCGCCATCATTCTTATCGTAGATGAACATTGAGAGGCCGCGGCCATCCTTTGTGCCGGCTTCGGAACGTGCAAGCACGAGGTGGATGTCGGAGTCGCCATTGGTGATGAATCGTTTCACACCATTGAGAAGCCATGTGCCGTCGGGCTGCTCAGTGGCCTTGAGCATCACACTCTGAAGGTCAGAGCCGGCATCGGGTTCAGTGAGGTCCATGGACATTGTTTCGCCCTGACACACACGGGGAATGAACTTAGCCTTCTGTTCCTCAGATGCAAACTCGTAGATGGTCTCGGCACAGTCTTGGAGTCCCCAAAGGTTTTCAAAGCCTGTGTCGGCACGGCTGACGATGTCGGCAGCCATGATATAGGGTGTGATGGGGAAGTTGAGACCGCCAAACCGACGGGGCATTGCCATACCCATCAATCCTGCTTTGCGGCAGGCTTCGAGATTTTCTTGAGTAGCTGATGCGTATGTGACGCGGCCATCCTTTACGGAGGGGCCTTCATGGTCGACGCTTTCGGCATTGGGGGCGATGATGTCGCCGCAAATCTCACCTACGATTTCAAGCACTCGGTCGTAGGAGTCCTGTGCGTCAGCATAGTCGAGAGGGGCATAGTCATACTTCTCGGCATCAGTATAGTTGCGTTCCTTCAAAGCCACAATCTTTTCCATCAGAGGATGGGTGAGGTGGTGTTTGAGGTCGGGATTATCAGTATAGAAATTAGCCATTGAGAGTAGCTGTGATGTGGATTATTTAGAATTTTTCTTATAGTATTTAATCAACTTAGGCACCACCTCTTCAAGGTTGCCGGTGATTACATAGTCGGCAATTGTGTTGATAGGAGCCGCGGGGTCGTTGTTGATTGAGATGATGATAGAGCTGTCCTGCATACCGGCAATGTGCTGTATCTGACCGGAGATGCCGCAGGCAATGTAGAGCTTTGGACGCACGGTGACGCCTGTCTGCCCTATCTGACGGGCGTGTTCTGTAAATCCGGCGTCTACAGCAGCGCGCGATGCGCCCACTTCGGCTCCGAGGGTTGCGGCAAGGTCGTGGAGGAGCTGGAAGTTTTCTTTTGAGCCAACGCCATAACCACCTGCAACAATGATGGGAGAGTTCTTGATGTTGATTTTCGACTTTTCAATATGGCGGTCAATGATTTCGACAACGAAGTCGGCGTCAGAGACATATTTGGCAGCCTCAAGATTCACCACTTCTCCTTTGTATTCGGGGTCGCGCACCTCTTTCTTCATCACACCTTCACGCACGGTGGCCATCTGCGGGCGGCATTCGGGATTGACGATTGTCGCTACGATATTACCGCCGAAGGCGGGACGAATCTGATACAGCAGCTCGGTGTATTCCTTGCCGGTCTTGGGATCGGTGTGGTCGCCGATTTCGAGGGCGGTGCAGTCGGCGGTCAGACCGCTGTGGAGGCAGGAGCTGACACGGGGACCGAGGTCGCGACCGATGCAGGTGGCTCCCATCAGGCAGATCTGAGGCTTAATCTCTTTGAAGAGATTGATGAGCACAGCCGAGTGAGGATTAGATGTGTAGGGTGAGAGGCGCTTATCTTCCACCTTGTAGAGTCTGTCAACTCCGTAGGGAAACACCTGCGAGTCAATATCTTTGAGGTCGGCACCAACGGCTACAGCTTCGAGCTTCACGCCGAGACGATCAGCGAGCACACGGCCTTTGGTGAGCAGTTCGAGGCTGACATCAGCCACACGACCATCTTCGTTTTCGAGATATACTATTAAGTTGTTCTGGTCCATATCTGAGTAAGATTATCCGATGGTGTGGTTAGTGATGAGTTCCTTGATAAGTTCTTCAATTGCAGCATCGCTATCATCGAGCACACGGCTCTCTTTGGCTGTAAACACCACATTTTCGATAGCTTTCACCTTGGGGGGCGAGCCCGGCA
>JAFLRW010000245.1 GCA_022511285.1 Duncaniella sp. | reverse complement strand
GTTTGCAATTTTTTCAGGGCAAGAGTGCAACCCCTCCGAGGAAGATTATTGCGGGCGGCTATGCAGCTCAATCGGGAGGGGTGATGTCGGGGTGGAGTATAGTCAAATGCGAACCTTTTGATGCGGTTGCCCTGCCGAAAAATATTTGGCCTTTGTCACTCGCAGAAAATTTCGTAACTTTGCAAAGTCATTTCACCCGCAAAGCCCTGCCCACACTGAGCGCGGGGCTTGATAAGAACCACGATATTACGTATGCGAGACTACAAGCGCGCCACCCTTATCCTTGAGGACGGCACCAAATTTGAAGGCAAGTCATTCGGCCACGAAGCCTCGACCGCAGGCGAGGTAGTGTTCAACACAGCTATGACCGGCTATCCAGAGAGTCTGACCGACCCCTCCTACGAGGGTCAGATACTGATTACGACCTATCCTATTCTCGGCAACTACGGAGTGCCGCCGCGCCGCGAGAAGGACGATGTGAGCGAGTATTATGAGAGCGATCATATCCATGCCCGCGCCATCGTGGCTCAGGACTATAGCTATGACCACTCCCACTGGCAGGCAGACCGCTCCCTATCCGAGTGGCTTAAAGAAGAGAAAATCCCGGGCATTTACGGGATTGACACCCGCGCTCTCACAAAACACTTGCGTGAGCATGGCTCCATGCTCGGCAAGATTGTGATTGAAGGGTGTGATGAGCCTGATTTCTATGATCCCAACTGTGAGAATCTCGTGGGCAAAGTGAGTTGCAAGGAGGTTGAGGTGCACGGCAACGGCGACAAGACGGTGATACTCGTGGACTGCGGAGTGAAGCACAACATAATCCGCTGCCTCACCCGTCGCGGAGTCAAAGTGGTGAGAGTGCCTTGGAATTATGACTTCACCACTATCCCTTACGACGGTCTGTTCATCTCCAACGGCCCCGGCAATCCCGATATGGCCGGCGAGACCGTTGAAATCATACGTAAGGCTATGGCTATCGGGAAGCCCATTTGCGGCATCTGTATGGGCAATCAGCTCTTGGCAAAAGCCGCCGGAGCAAAGACCTACAAACTGAAATACGGCCACCGGTCGCACAATCAGCCCGTGCGCCGCGCCGGCACAGACAAATGCTTCATCACTTCGCAAAACCACGGTTTTGCCGTGGACAACGAAACCCTACCCTCTGACTGGGAGCCACTCTTCATCAACATGAACGACGGCACCAACGAGGGTATCCGCCACAAAGAAAAACCTTTCTTTTCGGCGCAATTCCACCCCGAAGCAAGCTCCGGACCGAAGGATACGGAGTTTCTCTTCGATGAATTTATTGCCATGCTGAAATAATCGGCAATCCCTTCATTTCCCATCACACATCATCACAACACAACAGCAAGATGCGCAACGAGAAAATCAAAAAAGTGCTTCTGCTCGGCAGCGGCGCTCTGAAAATTGGCGAGGCAGGCGAGTTTGACTATTCCGGCTCTCAGGCACTCAAAGCTATGAAAGAGGAAGGGATTACCACTGTGCTCATCAATCCCAATATTGCCACAGTGCAGACCTCAGAGGGGTTTGCCGATAAGATATATTTCCTTCCTGTCACACCATATTTCGTAGAAAAGGTGATTGCCAAGGAACAGCCTGACGGCATCCTCCTGGCTTTTGGCGGACAGACCGCCCTCAACTGCGGTGTTGAGCTCCATCGTGCAGGAATTCTGGAGAAATATAATGTAGAAGTGCTCGGCACTCCCGTGCAAGCCATAATGGATACAGAGGACCGCGAGCTCTTTGTCCGCAAGCTTGACGAAATTGAAGTCAAAACCATCAAGAGTGAGGCTGTCAACACTGTGGCCGATGCCTGCCGCGCAGCCTCCGAGCTGGGCTATCCCGTCATAGTGCGTGCAGCATACGCCCTCGGCGGGCTCGGCTCCGGCTTCTGCGACAACGAAGAGGAGCTCATCACGCTCGTGGAGAAAGCTCTCGCATTCTCGCCTCAGGTGCTTGTGGAGAAGTCGCTCAAGGGATGGAAAGAGGTGGAATATGAGGTGGTGCGTGACCGATTTGACAACTGCATCACCGTCTGCAACATGGAAAACTTCGACCCCCTCGGCATCCACACCGGAGAGTCAATTGTAGTGGCAC
>JAFLRW010000244.1 GCA_022511285.1 Duncaniella sp. | reverse complement strand
GAACACCTCCGTTCGGTTTGGGTATCTCTACCCTCCGCACCGGTTTGGGGCGATACTCTCTCGCAAGGATTGACTCCTTGATACTTGTCCAGTTGGCGTTCATGTAGTCACGCAGCTCTTCTACGGCCATGCCGTCTATGCCCGGCGCTCCATGGTTGGCGATGACCTTTTCCAAGGCCTTTCGCACGTTGCTCTTGTCAAGTATCCTTTCGATTAGTTTCATCTTCCGTCTTTCTTAATTTCCGCTTCCCTCGCTTCGTAAGCCTACCTCTATCTATTCCGCCTCATTTACGTTTCGGCTCCTATCGTTGTCGGCTATCGCTCGGGAACATACATTTTCGATTGACGTTACAAATTATTCGGCCCTTCGCCTTGACTGACCCGCAGTCGGCTACTTCGGCCTCTGCTGACTTCTCGTCATTCGTTGTTACTATGGCTTGCGCCACTGACGAGACCTCGCGGGATAAGTCATACATCTTTCCTCGTTTACCTGCCTAATTTACGCATCAAGGTTACGGTTGCCTTTGGGAACTTCACTGTCTTTAGCCAGCTTGTCCGCTTGATACGCCTTAGTATCAGGTTTCTGTTCGTCAGGCCACGATTTCGCTATTGCTTCTTCTCTCCCGAGCGTCGCCACTCGAAACTTGCAAGTCGCTATGGGGTTCGTCGGCAACTACGCCCCTTATGGACTTTCACCACAGATGTATGACATGCCCGTCATACTAAAAAAGCCTCGCTCCGGACTGCAGAGCGAGGCTGATTAAGTCAATTATCGGGGGATTACTTGACCACCTTCTTGCCGTTGACAATGTAGATGCCGCGGGGGAGGGTGGTGAGGTCGAGGGGTGAGGTGGTGTCAAGCACCAGGATGCCGGTCAGGGAGTAGACGCGATAACGCCCGGTGGCGTCGGCGGCGATATCGGTCAGTGAACTGCCGTTGGATATTATGATGCCGTCCATTGAGGTGCCCTGATTGCGGTAGGTCACACCGTCCACCTTAAACTCTACACAGGCCTCGGGGACATTGACGCGGAAGGCTCCGTCGGGCATATTGCTGAGGTCTAAGCGGATTCGCTTACCGTCGGGGGTGAGTGTCACCTCGGAGCCGTAGTTGAGGTAGAGGATGCCGGTCTCGAAGGTGTGGATGCTTGCACACTCGGCCCCGTCAATGAAGCTCAGGGGGAAGTCGCCCCAGCCCACTTCGACGTAGGAGCCGGCCTTGACGGTGTCGCCGGTCTTGACGTTCCAGATGGCATCGCCGGTGTATAGCTCGGGGGTGTCGGGGGTGTCGGGGGTGCCGTAGGTGAAGCTGAAGGCCACGCCATAGGTGTAGTCAGTTTCGCCGTCGACGGTCACAAACAGACACTCTTCCGGCACCAGGATGCGACACTCGCCGGCGGCTATCTTGAGCCCGTTGAGGTCGACGGTCATCACATTCTTATTAATGGTGATGTTTTCACCGTAGGCGACATTGATCTGAGTCTCGGCGCCGTCAAAGATGGTGATGCCTGTGATGGAGTTGCCGTCGCCGGGATAGGAGGTGTCATAGAGTATCTCGGAGGCGTCAATCCACGTGAGAGTCAGCTTGTTGTCGGCTGAGGGGCCGTCAAATTCCACGCGACCTTCGCTCCAAGGCCTTGTGTAGGTGAAGCGATGATCGTCAATGGCCTTGTTGACGGTCTGAGTGCCGTTGAATTTCACATATCCCTCGGGCAGATAGAGGCTATATGTGCCGGAGGGGAGGTCGGGATAGTTGTTGGTGATGTTGACGCATAGCACATTGCCATTGTCAATTCTCAGATTGGCCCTCGAGTAGTAATAGTCCTCGAGATAGAGCATATCATACTTTTGGCCGGTGGTAATCTCCCGGATATAGGCGCCGGTGGTGTTGCCCTCGGCGAGAGAGGTGACATTCTCCCAGGTGATTTCAAAATAGTTGCCGTTGATGGCAGTGATGTTCACCGGGTAGGTCACCTCGACATTCCCGCCTATGGTGATGGAGAGGGTCTGTTGCACGCAGGGCTCAGTGCTGACGCCATACACACTAAGGTTGACGTATCCCTCGGGGATGGTGAGTGTGTATGTGCCATCCTTAAGGCCGAGCCCTTCGAGATTGAGGGTGAAATAGTTGCCGTAGTCGGGGAATATCA
>JAFLRW010000243.1 GCA_022511285.1 Duncaniella sp. | reverse complement strand
AAAAATACTTACTTTTGGGCTATGAAAACAGCTTATAAAATTTTATGTGGAGTTCTCGCCCTCATTATTGCGGCAACAAGTTGCAACGACAACACCCGGAGGGCTGACTTAGACCGCCTTGATCACAGATTGGCGGCGGATTCACTTGATGCCGGTTCACGCAGAGCCGCCGAGTTGCTATTCCGGCTATCGGGCTACGGCGAACTGACCGATTCATCTCTTGCCGCCTACAATTCAATGCCGTCAATCGCCTATCACCGCGCTGCTGTCGACTCAGCATTCGCCGACATCACCCCTGAAAGAGAAGCACTTGGAGCGGTATATTCCAAGCTGAGCAAACTGCTGCCCGATGTCAGAATCCCCGACACCTACACTATCATCTCGCCCTTCAATCAGTCTGTCATTTCGGCCGATTCTGTGCTTTTCATAGGTCTCAATCATTATCTTGGGCCTGATTATAGCGCCTACGCCTATTTCCCCGAATATATCAGACAGCGCAAAAGCCGCGACCGTCTGCCCATAGATGTAGCTGAAGCGTTGGTGCGCATCAATCGTCCGTTTGCCACCGACGACACCTCCCCCGCCCTGCTGTCACGCCTTATATATGAAGGGGCCGTGACAATGGCTGTCACAGAGGCTACCGACATTGACATGGCAAAAGCCCTTGGCTATAGCGCAGCCGATATGCAGCAACTGCGCGAGCACGAAGGGGCTCTCTGGCGGGCGCTTTTGGAGAGGAATCTGGTTTATACTACCGACCCTGCCGTCATCCGACAAATATTGTCGCCGGTGCCGGCCACATCGGGCTTCGGCGCCGGTCTGCCGGGAAACATCGGCCGATATATAGGCTCACAGATGGTGTCGTGCTATATGAAGCACAATCGCTCTGCCTCTCTCGACTCCATACTGACATCTTCTCCCAACCCAACCACATTTCTGCGCGATTCCGGGTATTAACGATTCCAAAATCCCACCAAAATGATTATAACATTACGAAGCATTTCACGAGCCATTATATTACCCGTAACATTAGCCTTTGCCGCCTGCAGCGACAACCACATGCCGGAGCCGGAGCCGGAACCTACTCCGTCAGAGCCCGAAGAACAGGTCGTAGACCTCAGTGCCGATGAGATGGCCAACTGCTATATTGTCAGCGCGCCGGGAGAATATATCTTTAAGGCCGACAATCAGTTTAATCTCGGAGAGGGCCTGCCGGTGCCCCCTGAGATAAACCCTGTTTCAGCACAATTGGTGTGGCAGACAGAGGAAAGCTCTATCACTGAAGTGGGACTGATAATCATCGACAACACACCCTACATCCACTTTGAAGTGGCTAAAGCCTCAGGCAACGCACTCATAGCTGCCACTGACTCTGAGGGCTCGCCTGTGTGGAGCTGGCACATCTGGATGCCTGAGGCTGAAATATATGCCGTCACATCAACTACAGGCTACGGCATAATGAATCTCAACCTCGGAGCCGTAACCGACACACCCGGCAACCCTCAGTCATATGGCCTCCTCTACCAGTGGGGACGCAAAGACCCGTTTCCCGCAGCCGCCACACTGACCGGCGACACCAACACGGTGAGCGCACCGATGTTTGACATCGACAATAACCCGGTCAGCATTTCCCACTCATCGTGGACAGACAATTCCAACAATACCATCGAGTATTCAATCTCCCACCCAACCGTTTGCCTTTCAAACTATTCGCAATATGCCTCGTCACACGACTGGCTTCGCAGTAGCGACGACTCGCTCTGGGGCAATCCTAACGGATATGACCCTGCCGGCGGTGAAAATAAATTCCCCTACAAAGGGCGCAAAACCTGCTATGACCCGAGTCCTGCCGGATGGCGTATTGCTCCGCCCGATGCTTTTGTCGGGTTCACAACAAGTGGAGGATTTGCTTGGGATTTCAAGGATTTCGCCATAAAGGATGTGGACAATGACGGAGACGTCGATATAGATGATTACAACTACGGCTGGTATTTCTTTGTCAACTCTCAAGACGCCCTCTATTTCCCTGCCGCATCACGATTTGACGGCTCATATGCCATGCTGATGGGAAGTATGAGCGGACTTTGGGGCAATTATTGGAGCAACGCTCCCAGCTCATCAATCCCGGGAGGAGCCTACTGCTGTCTGTCATTTCAGGT
>JAFLRW010000242.1 GCA_022511285.1 Duncaniella sp. | reverse complement strand
CAGGTCTTCTCGATGAGTAAGCACCATCCCTTCAGCGGTGAGGGCCACTGAGCAAGCTGATGCAGATGTCTCAATATTAATAATTACAGCCATAAAATCAATCGTCAAGAAATGCTCCCTCAGCAAGCAGACTGCGGTAGCCGATATTGAAGTAGTGACGCTCAAAATCCTTGGGGCGGAGTATGCGCGACCCCCAAATCACGAGGTCGATATCTATGCAAACCTCGCCCTCTGAAGTCTTTTCAGCAGTGCGGCCGCGGGACTGCTCATAATTCTTAATACGGGCAATCAAAACATCCTTGCTAATAGTGCTTTTGCCGTGAATCACACAGTTGAGGTAGGGTTTGTCTTTCCCGTTATATGCCTCCGACTCATATACGGCAGACACTGCGCTATCGTGCAGAATCGTGCGCAAGAAATCGGTGGCTTGAGCTATCTGTTCCTCGCGGTCAGGTGTATTGCTGCCTATGCCGATAGTGCAGGGGGTGAAGTTGTCCATAGTCGGGTTTTATGATTGAGAAAAGGTTAGGATAGAATGGAGGGTTATTGCTGGACACCTTTAAGTGTGAGCGCTATGCGTCCGCGATTAACATCAACATCTATTACTTTCACTTTCAATGTCTGGCCAATCCTAACCACTTCAGAGGGAGATGATATAAAGCGTTCGCTCAACTGTGAAATATGAATCAGTCCATTCTCTTTCAGCCCGAGGTCAACAAAAACACCAAAGGCTGTGATATTATTGACTTTACCGATAATCTCTTGTCCGATGTGGAGGTCAGCAATAGAGTTGGTGTTCTCGTCGTAGACAGGAACATCAATAAATTCCCGCGGATCACGTCCCGGCTTTTCTAATTCAAGCACAATGTCGGTGAGGGTAGGCAGACCGGCTTGTTTGGTTATAAAGTTGTCGAGCTCAATGTTGTGAAGCAGATTCTTGTCAGATGCCAGTTGTTGCACATCGGCGCCAACACTTGCAGCCATCTGCTCAACCAGTTCGTATCTTTCGGGATGAACTCCGGTGTTGTCAAGAGGGTTGACTGCACCCGGAATGCGAAGAAAACCGGCACATTGAGTAAACGCCTTTTCGCCCATACGCGACACGTTGAGAAGCTGACTGCGGGAAGTGAAAGGCCCGTTCTCTTCACGGTATTTCACTATATTAGAAGCTAACGTCGGGCCAATCCCTGACACATATTCCAATAGTTTACGCGATGCTGTATTGACATTAACGCCAACAGAGTTAACACAATTTTCCACGACGAAATCCAGGGAATCTTTCAGCTTTGATTGGTCCACATCGTGCTGATATTGCCCCACGCCAATACTTTTTGGATCAATTTTCACTAATTCTGCCAAGGGGTCAAGAAGGCGGCGGCCTATGGAGACAGCTCCTCTTACGGTGACATCAAAATCGGGGAACTCCTCACGAGCTATTTCAGAAGCAGAATAGATTGAGGCACCGTTTTCGCTCACCATATATGTCTGCACCTTGCGCGGGAATACTACGTCGCGCAGGAATCGCTCGGTTTCACGGCCTCCTGAACCGGTCCCGACAGCAATAGCGTCAATCTGATAACGGTCTACCATATAGCAGAGCGTGTCAGCCGCTCCGATAAAATCGTTAGCCGGAGGGGTGTTGAATATCACCTGGTGATCAAGCAGCGAGCCCTGTTCGTCGAGAGCCACAACCTTGCATCCGGTGCGGTATCCGGGGTCGATAGCGAGGACTCTTTTGCGTCCGAGCGGAGCGGCCATTAAGAGTTGGCGCACATTGTCGGCAAACATCTGAATGGCCCCTTCATCACACTTTTCCTTGGTGGCGGAAGCTATTTCGTTTTCAATGGATGGGCGCATAAGGCGTCTGTAACCATCTTTTACAGCGGCTTTTACAATCTCGGCCGAAGCAACTGTGGCTGTGGTGCGGACAAACATCCTGTTGAGACGGTCAATCATCTCGTCGTCGTCAATGCCGATGCTGACCTTGAGCAATCCTTCAGCCTCGCCTCTGCGCATTGCCAAATATCGGTGAGAGGAGCATAGTCGCAATGGCTCTGAAAAATCAAAATAATTCTCATAGTTTGAGGCCTCATTCTCTTTACCTTTGACAACCTTGCTGGATATCACCGCCGACCGTTGATAGCGCGAACGGACAATAGCACGAGCCTTTTCGCTCTCGTTTAC
>JAFLRW010000241.1 GCA_022511285.1 Duncaniella sp. | reverse complement strand
AGATACTGGCGGCTTACGACGTGGCCGTTTCCCTTGGAGACGGACTCCGCCCCGGCTCGATTCACGATGCAAACGACCGCTCGCAGTTCCTCGAACTCGATGTGCTTGGCGAACTCACTGAAATAGCCTGGAAGCATAATGTACAGGTGCTCATCGAGGGCCCGGGCCACGTTCCGATGCACAAGATTCGTGAAAATATGGAGCGCCAGTTGGATAAGTGTCACGAGGCGCCTTTCTCCACTCTTGGCCCGCTCACCACCGACATAGCGCCGGGCTACGACCACATCACATCGGCTATCGGCGCCGCTCAGATAGCCTGGATGGGCACGGCAATGATATGTTACGTCACTCCTAAGGAACATCTTGCCCTTCCTAATCTCGAAGATGTGCGCAATGGTGTCATCACATATAAGATAGCTGCCCATGCCGCCGACCTTGCTAAAGGGCATCCCGGGGCGCAGCTGCGAGACGATGCTATGAGCAAGGCCCGATTTGATTTCCGTTGGAAGGATCAGTTTAACCTCTCGCTTGATCCGGCTCGAGCCCGTCAATACTATGTAGATAGTCATAAAGACGATGATCATTTCTGCACAATGTGTGGTCCAAATTTCTGCGCAATGCGAATCTCGCGTCAGATGGTTGACGACTGTGGTAAATAATCAATCAAAATGTTCAGCGACGAACTTAAAAAATATTCCTGGTCGGCGACAACGGAGTTCATCGCATCACGCACTGTGCGCGATGTTGAGCTGGCGTTGCGCAAGGAGCGTCTGTCGGTAGAGGATTTCATGGCACTGATATCCCCTGCCGCGGAGCCGTATCTTGAACAGATGGCGCGGTTGAGTCATCATTACACTCTCGAGCGTTTTGGCAAGACAATATCGCTTTATATCCCGCTTTATGTTTCTAATGCCTGCACCAATGCGTGTGTCTACTGCGGATTTAATCATAACAATCCCTTGCAGCGGGTCACTCTAACTATGGATCAGGTCAAGGCGGAGTGTGAGGCCATCCGTCGTCTCGGCCCCTTTGAAAATCTTCTGATTGTTTCAGGAGAATATCCGTCGCTCAATGGTGTGGATTATATTGAAGAAGTGCTCCGCACGGCACGCCCATACTTCAATAATCTCACCATTGAGGTGATGCCAATGCGAGCCGAGGCGTATGCTCGGCTTGTAGAGTCGGGGCTTAACGGGGTGGTGTGTTTCCAAGAGACTTATAATGAAGCAGCCTACAAGCAATATCATCCGCGTGGTATGAAGTCCATCTTTGAGTGGCGTCTCAATGGCTTTGACCGTATGGGACAGGCCGGTGTTCATAAAATTGGCATGGGGGTGCTTATCGGGCTTGAAGACTGGCGCACAGACCTCACCATGATGGCCCGACATCTTCGTTATCTGCAGCGCAACTATTGGAAGACACGCTATTCGGTTAATTTCCCGCGTATGTGTCCTGCCGAAGGTGGCTATCAGCCAAATGTGATTATGTCTGATCGTCAGCTGGCTCAGGCCACATTCGCCTTCCGTATCTTCGACCACGATGTTGACATCTCTTACTCCACCCGCGAAGAACCTGATTTTCGTGCAAATATGATGAAGCTTGGTGTCACATCTATGAGCGCCGGTAGCAAAACCGAGCCGGGAGGTTATATATCCACCCCTGATGCCCTCGAACAGTTTGAAGTCTCCGACCCACGCTCGCCTCAGGCTGTTGCGGCTGATATTCGGCGCCTCGGATACGAGGCTGTTTGGAAGGATTGGGATAAAATTTTTGATTAACCCCTCTTGAAAATGTTAAATAACTGTTAAAAGGCGTATAATATTTGCTGGGGAAAGAATAAAGGTCTACCTTTGCAAAGTTTTTCGGGTTAACCCCGGGGAATAGAGAGGACATTGAAATATTTGCAACGAAAGTAGTACGAGAGAGAACGAGTATTCTTGCATCCCCTCGCGGAGCAGCAATGCGAAACGGAGAGGGATGGGGGAAACAGCAATCTCTGTCAAATTCCATACTAAAGAATAAAAACCGGCGTTTACAACTGAACAACAATCAGGTCTGCCGGGAGTCAAATGAATCGGCGTCGAAAAGAATCGGCTACGAGGTTTGTGCAAGATGTCAGGGTTTGGCGGTCGAGTCCTAACACAGCGGGCTGTGAAAGCAAAACAGACAAACAAAACAGACCGAAGGTTCTGCCTTGTGAGAA
>JAFLRW010000240.1 GCA_022511285.1 Duncaniella sp. | reverse complement strand
AAGAACCGAAAGATCTTACTATCGAGGAGGCTGCTACCCTTGTCGGAATGGTTAAAAATCCCTCGTTTTATAATCCTGTGCGCCAGAACGAGCGCACCCGTCAGCGCCGAAATATTGTGTTTGGTCAGATGGTCAAGGCCGGAAAGATGACTCAGGCTGAGGCTGATTCACTTGCCGAATTGCCTTTGACACTGAATTTTCACAGGGTTGACATCAAAGATGGCATCGCGCCTTATTTCCGTGAAGAATTGCGCCGCATGCTCCGTGCCAAACGCCCCGTGCGCGAGAATTATCGTGGTTGGGAGGGGCAGAAGTTTGTTGACGACTCAATAGCTTGGGAGACTAACCCCCTATTTGGGTGGATTGAGAAAAACCCTAAGCCTGACGGTACCAAATATGATATTTATACTGATGGCCTCAAAATCTATACAACGATTGACTCTCGAATGCAGAAGTATGCAGAAGATGCCGTGGCTGAACATCTGGGCGGCGACCTGCAGAAAGCATTCTTCCGCGAAAAGCGGGGCACTCGATATGCACCATATACCACTGATCGCGCCGAGCTGTCTGAAATCCGCATCAATCATCTGATTAGAAATGCTATAAAGAATACTGATCGTTATCGGAATATGGTTAAGGCCGGGGCCTCACGCGCTGAGATAGATGCCGCTTTCAATACTCCGCGAGAGATGAAGGTGTTCACCTATTCCGGCTCCGTTGACACCATTATGACTCCGCTTGACTCAGTGCTCTACAATAAACATTTCCTACGCACCGGCTTTATGGCGATGAACCCACGCAACGGACACATTAAAGCCTACGTAGGTGGCCCGGATTTCTCATATTTCCAATATGATATGGTCTCCACCGGCCGTCGACAGATAGGCTCTACAGTGAAGCCATTCCTCTACACCTATGCTATGGAAGAGGGATTTACCCCTTGTGATGAGTTCTCTAATACCCAACCTGTGCTGACTGATGAAAACGGAAAAGTGTGGGCTCCCCGAAATGCCGGAAGCGCAAGGGTAGGGGAAATGGTTGATTTGCGCTGGGCCCTTACTAATTCCAACAACTGGATTTCAGCACGGCTCATCTCTCATCTCTCGCCCCCGTCATTAGTGAGGACTATGCATAATTTCGGTATCACCGCTCCACTGCCAGCCGTGATGTCGCTATGCCTCGGTCCGGCAGATGTTTCAGTTAAAGAGATGGTGACTGCCTACTCGGCTTTTGCCAACAATGGTATGAGGGTCGACCCCATGTTTGTCACCGCTATTGCCGATAATAATGGCAATATTATTTCAGAGTTTTCTCCCCGCCACACCGAGGTTATCTCTGAAAAAGCTTATTATCGCATCCTGTCAATGCTCCTCAATGTCGTGAATGAGGGCACGGCCTATAGAGTGCGCTCCCGCTTCGGCATCACTGCCGAGATGGGCGGTAAAACCGGAACGACTAATTATAATGCCGATGGCTGGTTTATGGGATTCACCCCTGAGTTAGTGGCCGGAACCTGGGTGGGAGGCGACGAGCGTTTCATCCATTTCAACACAATGGCCTACGGACAAGGTGCGTCAATGGCTCTCCCGATATTTGGCCGCTTTATGAAGAAGGTTTATGCTGATAAATCGCTCAATTATTCCCAATCCACTAAATTTGACTTCCCAATGGATATAAATCTTTGTGAAAAAGAGTTTTATGGAGAATTCCCGACGGAGGTTGACTCTGATAACGACGCCGAAGAGTCGTCTATCGAGGGCTTGTTTGACTGATTGTAGGATAAATATGTTGAGCTATTCTTGGTGTTTTTATTAAAAAGTGCTAAATTTGCGTTGCTTTTCAGGCTCCATTTTTCGAGCCAGTAATGTAAACGTTCCTTTTCATTAAGAAAAATGCTTAAAATACAGAAAAATATATTTGCAGGTGCAGTGTTGTGTGCCCTTCTCAGTTTGTCTGCTTGTAAGACTCCGCGAGATGTAGTGTATTTTCAGGATGTGACTGCGCCTACATCCGTAGTGCTTGAAGCCAAACAGATTCGCATCAAGCCGTTGGATAAACTGAATATTATCGTCAATGCCCGCGATCCCCAAGTGACCGATGGCCTCAATCTTCCGTTCGTTTCAAGATATTTTGGACAGGGGGGGACTAATTCAGCTTCGAGTCAAGCTGTGGTGGTATATACTGTATCTGAAACCGGATATGTCAAT